>JBMFGW010000015.1:0-40879 GCA_049977145.1 Phycisphaerae bacterium | reverse complement strand
ATTGCCACCGGAAGTCAACGTGCCAATTTGCATCGTCGTACCGGAAGTCAAATTGGCTGTGGTGCCAACTTGGCCGGTGGTCAGGGCCAAGGTGGTATCCGCATTGGCTGTTAACGCCCCGGCAATGTCCAGACTACCGGCGGTAATCGAGCCGCCAGTACTGGTGACAGCAGCATTGGAATTATTCGTGGTGGTCAGCGAAGTGCCGGCGATATTGCCAGGGGCGCTAAGCTGCGCGTAACCGCCGGAAGTCAATGTGCCGAAATTCAGATCGCTGCCGGATTTAAGTGTTTGCATGCCGCCGGAAGTCAAGGTGCCGATCTGCATCGTCGTGCCGGAAGTCAAATTGGCTGTGGTGCCAACCTGGCCGGTGGTCAGGGCCAAGGTGGTATCCGCATTGGCTGTTAACGCCCCGGCAATGTCCAGGCTACCGGCGGTAATCGAGCCGCCCGTGCTGGTGACAGCAGCATTGGAATTATTGCCGGTGGTCAGCGAATTACCGGTGATATTGCCAGGGGCGGTAAGCTGCGCGTAACCGCCGGAAGTCAATGTTCCGAAATTCAGATCGCTGCCGGATTTAAGTGTTTGCATGCCGCCGGATTTTAACGTGCCAATTTGCATCGTCGTACCGGAAGTCAAATTGGCGGTGGTGCCAACCTGGCCGGTGGTCAAAGCCAAGGTGGTATCCGCATTGGCTGTTAGCGCCCCGGCAATGTCCAGGCTACCGGCGGTAATCGAGCCGCCCGTACTGGTGACAGCAGCATTGGAATTATTGCTGGTGGTCAGCGAAGTGCCGGTGATATTGCCAGGGGCGCTAAGCTGCGCGTAACCGCCGGAAGTCAATGTGCCGAAATTCAGATCGCTGCCGGATTTAAGTGTTTGCGTGCCGCCGGATTTTAACGTGCCAATTTGCATCGTCGTACCGGAAGTCAAATTGGCGGTGGTGCCAACCTGGCCGGTGGTCAGGGCCAAGGTGGTATCCGCATTGGCTGTTAGCGCCCCGGCAATGTCCAGGCTACCGGCGGTAATCGAGCCGCCCGTACTAGTGATTACAGCATTGGAATTATTGCTGGTGGTCAGCAAAGTGCCGGTGATATTGCCAGGGGCGGTAAGCAGCGCATAACCGCCGGAGGTCAATGTGCCGAAATTCAGATAGCCGCCGGAGGCAACGGTTGCTGATCCACTGGCGTTACCGGTGGCCAACGTCAAATTCCCGACCGCAGTGAGGTTCAAATCGCCATTTTGGGCGGTAACGGTTCCCATATTGTTGTTAATTCCGGCTGCCAATTGAATGTTGCCCGTGGCCGCGGTGGCGGAATTAACATTCAGTCCACCCTGAGCGGTAATATCTTCGAGTTCGCCGGAGGTAATTGTCCCAATGTATAGCGTGTCAGTGGTATTTGGATCTTCCAGATAAATAGCCTGCCCAATGGTGCCATTTAATGCCGGTGCAGATGCGGGCGCTGTGAATGAGCCGTTGTCTACCTGAAGCGGGGCTGTGGAAGATCCGATATTCCCACTGACATCCAGATTAATCACCGGCGAAACAATGTTATAGACGATGCTGAAACCCGTATTATATCCGGTGGAAGTGGAAGTACCGGTCAAGGTGCTTCCGCTTGGAACATTGAACCCGTAGCTGGCGGAACTGGTTAAAGGCAGCAAGTTGCCGTTCGGAACGTTGAGATTGACCGAAGCACCGGCGAAAATTTCGCCTATGGTCAAGCCTCCGCCGCCGACCTGAGAGATGTAGATATTTTCCCCGGCGTCCGCGGACAAGGCACCCGGAATATTAATCGTCAACGGTGTGGCCGCCGAACCGATGTCGTTGTTTTGGGCAACCAGCAGCAGCGTGCCGCCCCCCACCACGTCGCCCGCGACCAGTCCTGAACCGGAAATGGAATCGGCGGCGGCAATACGAATATTGCCGGCGGCGTTGACAGTTTTGATTACCAAAGCGCCGGTGGCCTGAACAAAAAACGGACCGGCGGACACATAGCCGGTTAAACCGCCGCTGACGCCCAGGAAGAGTGGCGCGGCCTGATCAATAACGACTTGACCATTATTGATATATACCTCTCCCGGTGCGTTGGCCAATGATAACGCCGCCGCATCCGTCAAATAGTTGGGATCATTCGACAGTGTCCCATTAACCAATTCGGATTCCTGAATCGTGATGGCAGGGGCCAAAGTGCCAACGCTGGATGAGGCGGTTAACGTCACATTGCGCCCAGAAACATTCGGCACCGCGTTACCTACCAGTGTACCCGTGCTGCTGGGTTCAGGAGAATTTGCGGCCAGAATGGCCGCGCTGTTAATGTAATTCTCAAGCTGGCCCTGGTTCCAGAGGTCATTGGCGATCAAATTGTCATAAATCGTCGGGTCCTGAGTCTGGACGTTATACGCAAAAGTTGGGGAGTAGGGCTGACTAAGAAGAGTTTCTCCGCCATTGTTGCTGAAATAAGTGGAATTGGCGAAGAACGCGGTGACGACACTGTATTGATTCTGCAAATACTGGGCGACGGTCTCGCCCGCAGCGGTCGCCAACGGTGTATAAAGCGGAACCAATGAAGAATTTAACGTATAAGTTGTACCGTTGACCGTACCGCTATTCAGGAGCTTCCAATAAAGCTGATAATTGTTCGCAACGAGATTATTGAACGGCGTAACAGTATTGGTGTTCTGGCTGCTGTCCGCAGTTAAATGTAAAGCAGTCCATATCTGCTTCAACTGCGCTGCGGAAAGAGTTTCCAACGCAGTTTCGGCGCTGGCGTCCAGGATGGCACCGCTGGAACTAAGCGACACATCGCCGCCCTGTGAGACTATCGAACCAACGAACAAATCACCGTTGGGCGAACTGAGATAAATGCTGTCCAAGGCGTTGGAGTTAACAACTCCGCCGATAATTGTTCCGCCAGTCTGAATAACCCCGTTGGCATTCACCACGAGGCTCTGACCGGTTGTACCCACACCGCCATCGGTGCTATTGAGCGTAATATTATCTCCAGTGACAGTACCACCACCACTTTGACCGGTAATAGCACCCTGCGCGGCAATATTGACATCACCGTACGTGCCACCGGAATTATCAGCAGTAATACTGCCAATCTGTACCGGTGAATTAATAGTTAAATAAACGCCCCCGGCGGCGGAATTGGTAGCGGTAAGCGCACCACCCACCATCGTAGCATTAAGTGGTTGTGCGGCGGTGCCGATCCCGTTAGCCGCAGTCAAAACCAATCCATTTGTCAAGATGTTGATATTATTGCCGCCGACCTGGGTGATGCTGCCGGAAGAGGCGTTAAGTGTAGTTGCGCCACCCGGATTCTGAATCTGACCGTCGAGCACTATACCGGCCGCGGAATTCACGGTTACCGAAGCGGTTGAATTGCCGGTAAAACTGATGTCGATGGGGTTATCCGCCCGAACCGTAAAGGTGGCGGTGATCGTAGCGGCGGTGGGATAAATAGTATTGATCTCGGCGTAACTGCCGGGACCCCCATTACCATAATCGACAGAGGAACCATCCGGGAGCTGGAAACCGTTTCCTGAGTATGCAAAGGTATACGCAATATTCTGATATTTCGTCACCTGGCCAGTGATGGACTCCTGTATCAAGGGGTCCGTATTGCTTCCCGTTACGACCGTGCCGGTGGCAACATTATTGGTATAGGGGTTGGTGGAAGTCGTTCCCGCCGGCCCGCCATCCGACGCGTTGAGAAAAGTCCACGCGGATGTTATGTTATTAAATTCACCATATCCGCCATCTCCCGTGTTATTAATGGTGACAGTCCGGCTTAAATACGCTGATTCCGACCATTGATACTCCAAGGCCTGACTACTATTGCTAAGAACCTGATCTGGGTTGAAGGTGGCGGTACCACCGTTGGAGGAAGACACTACCGTCGCGCGGCTGGGGGTCGTGGCACCATTGGAATTGTTATAAACCGTAACTCCCAGCCCTTGCTGGTAGACATACCACCAGGTATTGGGCATACCGGAAGAAGCCAGTGTGTCGACAATTTTTACTTCACCAATGCTGCCGTTACCGGTGGACACATTTTGCACCACCACCGGAACGCTGGAGGAATTATCCACAGTCACATTGCCGTAGCCATCATTAATGTGGATGCCCGCGCCAGGTGCCGTGCTGATGATGCCACCGTGCAGATAAACAAACCCACCGCCCGAGGCGTTGATGGTGGAGCTGAGGATGGACTGATTGGTGACTGGATCGGTGAATTTGCTGTCCAGTACAATTTCATTGGTAACTGGATTATACACCGGGGTAATCATTTGATCGCCGGCATTCAACGCACTGATGCCATACGAGCCGCTGGATAGGTCCACTGTTGGCATGTTGAGGCCAAATTGCTTCAATATATTCTGATCGTTCTGTTCTGTTTGGATAAAGGAATTAATACTGGACGGAATATTCACCGACCAGTTAGTGGACTGGCCGCTGGAAATATTGCTATCGATATCAATATATTTCGCCGAGATGCCTACCTGTCCGCCGATAAATACGCTATGTGATCCGGAACTGACAATGGACGAAGGATAATTGGTCAATGGACCGGGATAACTATAATTCAAGGTTTCTGTGGGGACTTCAGGATAATAATAGCCAGGCCGATATCCGTTACCTGCCGGGTTCACCAACGTTGCGCCGTTGACGGGGCTGTAAGTCGCTGCGGAAGCTGAGGTATAAAGATTCCCGTATTTACCGGAGCCATAAACTACAGCGGCGCTATACCAGTTGAAGGCTTGCCAATAAGAACCGCTGGAGCTTCCGTTGTCCACGTAGCGGACATAGAACATGCTGTATGTGAATCCGTTGGAGTTACTGCCGCCAGTTCCACCATACTGGCCGCTGGAATTGAACCTGGCGTTGGCAACATAAGCAACGGCGACATTGCCGTTATAACTGCCGCCGGAGAGGCCGGGGATTGTGACGTAACTGGCCCAATCTGAAGCCGGATTGCTGTTGCTGAAATAGGTACTATTAGGATCAGATGCTGTCAACACCCCGTTAGGAATATCCGCTATCCATTGCTGGGCCAATATCGTGGCGAACAGGCCCAACGACCCCTGGGCATCGGCAATGGTCACATCACCGGCGAGGTTTTGAATGTTACCGGTTATGAAAATGGCCGGCCCTTCCGGCGTGCTGGTGGTTCCCACCGCGTTAGGGTAGTTACTGGAAATGTTGATGATGGGCACCGAATTGGGATCAACCCCAGATACGGTGACCGCGTTGGGAACCGTATTGGCAGCACCGGTAAATAGAATTTGGCCACCCGGCGAAGGGGGAATATCCATGGCGATCGAACCGCTGGTCGTGGTGCTTCCCAGTACCAGGTACGCCGGACTGGAATTAGTGATATTAATCTGGGCGTTGCCGTAGGCGGTTAAATTGCCACTGCCGGTAATACTGGTGGCGTTAATGGTTATATTGCCCGCACTGGCAAACAGCGGCGAGGTATTGCCGAGATCGAACATGGTTACATCGGTGCTGGAAATGGAGTTCTCCAACATGGCTTCCACGGTCGGGTCCTGGCCCTGAATGCTGTTAACGAATGTGGTCGGATTCCACGCGGCACTATAACTGTATTGGATTGGAGCGCCGCTGGTTTCGTCTAAACCGCCAGCCGAGGTACTGTTGGATATATTGATGGTTAAATCGTGGAAATAGCCGGCGACGAAATTGCCGCCCAACTGAACTATACCGGACCCATTGGCGGAAGTATTAGAGTCCGTGGCACTGACGGGAATGAACCCCAGAATATAAGCATGCCCTTCACCATCCGCCTGCGGATTGGTACTGCCCTGATAGGCTTCCAGATCAGTGTTGCTGCCGCTGTAGACAGAACCACCCGTACCGAATGTAACATTGTTGTTTTGGCGCACTGTGGCGGTGGCATCCACCACCGGAATGGGAATGATGGCCCGTACATAGGAGGCCGCGATCGCATCGGGACCAAAAAGGCTGAACCATTTTCCGTCACCGCTCCGGCCAGCCATAATGTTGACATTACCGTAAGCGAGCATATCCACCGTGTTCCCGATAGACACGCTCTGGTTGGCGGTGATTTGGGAATTGGCAATAGCTCCCGCTCCGCCCGCTAAGCCATATGTGTGCACCAGCGCCGAATTGGCTATACCATCCATGGCGTAGGTGCCGATATCAATATCACCCAAGCTCAAGAGCCTGGAAGAAATACCAATAGTGACGGTATTGGTATCGGTGACATAGGTGGAGGAATTCGCACCGGCGGCGCTGATGGCCCCACCGGTATTAAGATTGGTGGTATCCGCAGCGGTAATAATGTCATCCGCAGTAATATCAATAAGCCCCGGATTGGCATAGGGGTCGGTACCCACAGACAATACATCACTGGTCCCCAGCGTTACATAAGCGTCATCGCCGATATTGGTGGTGGTCTGCACGGAAGCCCCGCTGGCAATGCCGCCGGCGGCCCCCTGGGCACTGTACCCACCGCTGCTTTCAATGATATGGTTATAGGCGTTGAGTAAAATTTCATTCCACGCCGTCAAAGCCGCGGAATTTCCCAAGCTTGCGGTAGTAATGGGATCAATAGTATTTTTGGAATACGATCCACTGGCCCCTACCGCGGAAGCCTCAATGGAATTGGAGCCGGCAAAATAATTGCTGGTGTGGACCGCGTTGACCGTGATATTATCCGCGTAAATATTGTCATTTGCTCCGGCGGATGCGGTAGTCGATGTGGTATCGCTGGTCTGGGCATAAGCCGCGGATCCGGCCAGCAGCCCGCCGCTGCCGGCGGTGGCATTGGAAGTGTTGGTGACGGTGGAATTCGCCTGTACGCCCAAGTCCGCGGTGCGGTTGATCCCCGTTGTGTTATTGGAACCCATGCTCGCCGTGGTTGCGCCGCTGGCATCGGATTTACTCACTGCGGCCCCTGCGGCCAATATGCCACCGACAGCCACGCCGGTGGAAGTCGAATTCAGAACCGTATTGGAGTTCGCCGCTACCGCGACCGTCCCCGCCGGCAGCAAAACATAACTGCCGGTACCGGCCTGAATGTTTATGTTGCTCGTGGCGGTTGACACCGTGGCGTCGGCACCAACCAACTCACCGCCGGAGCCGGCGATTGTTGAGGCATAGCCGGAATCGCCACCAGTGGGAACATTCAAATTCGCCTGAAGCGTCAGCGAATTTGCCCCGGTGAGATTGGCGTTATTGCCGACCAGCGCCTGCACGGTGGGCGATATTGTGGCGGTGGCTACTGATGCGCCCAGAGCAATTCCGCCGCTTACCGCAACGCCGATCGCGGTGGCCGATACGTCCGGGGTATCCGTAGCGGTAACCGTTAACCCGCCGCCGCCGAGGGATAACGTGCTGTTAGCGCCAACAATACTGTTGACATCCGCATTGTCGGTTGCATTTGAAATCGCGGCATCACCGCCAATAAGACCGCCCACACCGCCCGCAGTGGCATCGGAAATCACCGATCCGCCATCAGTTGAAGTTAACGTCACACTGTTAAAATTAGTAATGGTAGCGGCAGGTGTTGCCGGGACGCCCGGTACCGCAGGCGCTGGTGGATTAGCCGCTATGGGGGCAACAGCCGCCGTCGGCGGCAAAATATAGGTGTGCACGGTGCTGGTTTTTTTCACATAAGTAACCGAGGCACCGACCGCACCCAAACCACCGGCGGCCACACCAATGGTTTTTCCTGAAAGCGTGCTGGAATCGGTAGCGGAAATATTCAAATACGACCCGCTGCCGCTATTACCGGTAAGGGTTCCACCGGCGTTGGCGGTGACATTCGTATCATCCAGGCTCACCGCCACTGCGGCACCAAATCCCGCCTGCACATCCCCCACGCCGCCGGCGTAAGCATCCGTTACCGCGCTGGTATCCCCGGTGGGTGGCGCTTCGGTGGCAGTAACCGTAATTGTCGGAGCGGTAATGACGGTGGGATCAATGGTGGTGGCTGAAGTAATCCAGGCATTCTGAATACTTGCAAAGACCGTTCCATCAAGTTCCGTTACGCCAATGCCGGCACCGACTCCATCCAATCCGCCCAAGCCACCGGCTGCCGCAATATTTTGAACTGTGGTATTGTCCAATGCAGTAACCGAAACCGACCCCGCATGAATGGTTCCACCGGAGAGTATCGCTTTGGTGCCATTACCCATGCCGCCGAAAAGAGACAAATTAGTGGTCGTGGCATTGCCGATATTCGTCTGTTCGGAATTGGTGAGTTGACCGTTGGTGTTGCCTAATAGTGAATTGCCGGTACCGAACATGGATGAAATAACCGCCAGAGTGGAACTATCGTTTGATTGCACATTGGCCAGTTCACCATAGCTGCCATCCGAACTTTGCGCGGAAACAATGACCACGCCGGCCGCACCCGCCAGGTCGTAGCCCCCAGTACCCACGCTGGCCACAGCGGTAACGGCCTGCAGATTCTTGTTGCTCGTGGCGTTGACGGTCAGTGGACCGGAAATGTTCATATTATTGCCGTAGGAACCGGCACCAACCTGGCTGGTTAAGTCCAGCACGTTCACACCAGCACCAAAACCATCCGCAGCCGACGCCGATAACGCGCCGGCATAACTGGTCAGCGTCATGGTGTCGGTGGCCTGGATATTGACACTGCTGGCCGCAGGATTACCTGTTTGTTGATCGATATTGGTATCGTACATATCCGCGTCGGTGATATTGTTGATCAAATTTACGGATGCCATGACCACAAACGAACTTAAACCCACACCGGCATTAACGGATGTCGCATTCAAATTGGTGGCGGATTCAGCAGTAACCTTTATGGCACCGGGGGTCGTCAACGTGGTGGCGGTCTGATCCGCGGCATCGCCGAGATAGGAACGCGTCGTATCCTGGCTCTGCACAACGAGAATGGTTGCTCCGTAGCCCGCAAGGCCAAGTGCCAGTGAACCACCGGCTGTCTCCGCACTGTCTTCGGTATTGGCATCAATGGTTAGTGCGCCGGTGTTGATGTTGCCACCGACCAGATAACTTTTGGTAGCCGCGGAAAAATCATCAACCACTGCGGTAGCGGCTCCACCCGTAATTGCCGCCGCCACACCGGCGGAAAGTGCTGCCCCGTCCTGCGTGGATGCGGATTTAATCGTCAAGGATCCGTTGGCGTTGACATCGGATCCGGTGATGTAAGCATTGGTTTGGCCGTTGAAGGATTGCACGCCCACCGTGGCGGCACCGGTAGCATCGGTCGTTCCGGCCGCCGCACCCAGAGCAAACAGGGCACCAAGATCATGGTTGGACGCCGTAACATTAACTTCCTGGTCGCTACCGGCATTATAAGTTGCGGTGCCTATTGTAACGCTTTGCGTCTGGTTGATTCCCGCATTATTAATGTAGGCGGAACTTGTACCGCCCGCGACGCTAACACCGACCTGAGCGTCCAATGCCGCCGAACCTTCGGGATCAAAGGAAAATGAACCAACAAATACCTCCTGTGAGGTGGTATTGAGGCTGGCCGCGTTTACCGCCAGGCCGGTTACCGAAATCGAATTTTCCGATGGCGTCGGCGCATTATAGTCGGCCAGCGAACTAAGCGTGGTAATATTGGCTTGAAATCCTGTACCATTTGTGAGCGTCCCGCCATTCTGAACGGTTAGCGTATCACCAGAATCACTTGCCAGTGCATTGACGTCGGTATTAGGGCCGGAAATATAGGCGTAGGTTCCACTACCGATATAATTGACTCCGGTGGAAAGACCTATCGCCGCTGTGGTAGCACCGATCGCTAATCCGCCGGCAATATCCTGAATCGCGTTCTGGTTGGTCGCTTCAACGCCAATATTATCCAGCGCCGTAACTTGCGCCCCGTCATCAATATAGGCATTGACCGTATTGGTCAGGATATTAATAGCTATGGAACCCACGCCAGCGCCGTCACCGCCGCCGGCCACTCCAGCCGCCAGCGACTGGATGGTGGCATCCGAACTGGCAGTAAGCACCACATCATTTTCCGTCAGCACCGGACTGGTTATTGCCGGTGCTGTTTCACCGGAAGCTCCCTCAATATAGGCATTAACCTGCGAGCTGATACGGTTGATCGCGGTGGCCACGCTGGCCGCCACATCACCACTCCCGGTGACACCCGCCGCCAGAGTTTCAATGGTGGACGTATCTTGCGCGGTGATCGTAGTGGTATTTCCGGAATCAGTGCCGGTGGAATCAATGATGTACGCGGCAATCTGGTTGCTTATATCATTGGAACTGTTGACGAATCCAACAGCCACATTTTCGCCCACCCCGCCGGCATAATCCAACGATTGAATACTGCCGCCGGAGTCGGATTCCACCGTCGTGCCATTGGTGATATTTAATGTTGATCCGGTAATATCACTTTGAAGGGTATTGGCAATCACATCAATGCCGATCGATGCGCCAACCGACACTTCACCGACCGCAACGGTGCCGGTTTCGGAAAGAATTGCGGCGGTAGGATCGAGCGCTTCAGTGCTCAATATTCCCGCGGTTATTGTGGAATTATCAATCTGCGCAATGGTTCCATCCGTGGTGAGGTTCACCGCGACAGCCCCCTCCACCGCCGGGCCACTGGTGGCAATTCCACCCGCGATGGCGTAGCTGTTTATAGCGGAGGCGGAATTGGAATTTATCTGGGCGGTACCATTCTCCAGCGCAGTGACGGTGGCGGATTCCACTTGTGCGGTGGAGGAATCATTGGTCTGATTATAGGCGATGGAGGCGCCGAAAGCGCCGTCGGTGCCAAATCCAATGCTGCCCGCCCCGGACCAGATTGTGGCGTTATTATTACTGGTAACGTACACCGCCGTACCGGTAACGGTAGCATAATTGTTCCCGCTGGTACCGTCCGCGTTACCGATGGTGGCACTGGTGGTTTCCTGCATGTAATTACCAACCACCGAGCCTAAACCGGAAATGCCTTCGGTGGCAATGGCCACTCCCAGAGCCGCACCGATAATCGTTCCGTTGTTGGTTGCGGTGACTTTTACCGTGCCGCCGGTTGCATCCACCGTCGCATTATCAATGGAGGCCGTGTAGCTGTTATCAATCACATTGGCAATGAACCCCAGACCGACGGCATTTTCACCTTCGCTGCCAAAACCCGCCACGCCAATAATTTCATTTTGCGTGGAATTCGGAAGAGTTTCCCCACCGATGTTCGCGGCAATGCGCACGTTGGAATCCGTCGGATCACCGCCACCGGCTTGACTTAAAAGGCTCGCATACGTCGGAGCGGCGGATCCCTGCGTAATGCCGATGGCACCTTCGCCCAGCGTTGGATCCAACTGGTAATAATAGTCTGAGGCTGTGAAAGCGGACGTCGCCAGATCACTGCTACTGGCGGCATTGACGGTTACATCGCCGGTGGTATCAATGGTGGAGTCCACCGCAGAACCGGTGGCAGGCACATAAGCATCAATGGATGCCGACGTCTGATCTGTGATGAAGTTGATGACGAATCCACCGTTGATGGCGATACCGCTCGGAGCGGCACCGATCATTAAAGCGCCGCCGTAGATTTGCGACGCATCCAGCGCCTGCACATCCACGGTGTCAAACTCTGTGGCATCAACGCCGTCAAGGTAGGCACTGACCGTGTTATTAATGGAGCTGATGGTAAAGACAACTCCGGCCCCACCACCTTCGCCACTGGTACCGTAGAAACTGCCGCCGCCAACACCGATGAGTGTTTGGTCATACGCCGTAACATTCATGGAACTCGTAGTGCCGGAAGCGCCGGTCACCGTCGAGTTTTCGATATAAGCGGAGGTGGTGTTGGTATCTTCCGGTAGCGATAAGGATACCGCCGCTGCAACGTTGTTTTCGCTGCTGCTGGTGTTGACCGCCAGCCCCAGGCCGACAGATACTTCAAATCCACCGGTCAGGGCATTGACGTTCAGGGCGCCGATGTCGGAGAGAGTTGAATCAGTAATGTACGCCGAAGTAGTGTTGTCAATGAGATCAAAGGCCACCGCGCCCGCGATACCGGCACTGTTGGTGGAAGACGGATTATTGGCCATAACCAAAGATGCGCCGCCCGAAGCACTGATCAAGCCGGTGTAATTGAGCGCCTGAACCGTCGGGTTGATGGCGGCACCATTGAGGCCGGCAAGTGTAGCGTCTGAAACCCAGGCTTTCGTTGTGAGTTCCGCCACGTTAAATGTGAAGCTCCCCGCCACGCCAATGCTGGTCTGGGAATCGGGAACACTTTGTTGCTGCTGCACACTGACGGCCGGGCCTACAGCACTGGCAATTTTTGATCCAATTTTGGGAATTTTGCCGAATGCGTTCGCGGCGAAAATTTGGAAACTGGTGAGTTTTCCACTCGCCCAACTTTTTGCATTATCCAGATTACCCGGCTCGGCATTGGGATCGGAACTCGACACCACCCCTCCCGCCACCGCCAGTGAGCCAGCTTGACCATCGGTAAGGGCATCCACCGCAAGTTGCGCGGCATGGACATATCCGCCTCCACTGGTTCCGCCCAGGGTTTCCCCGCCAAGAGTCCAAGTACTGTTATCCCCGATGAAAGCTTCGGTGTCGGTATTGAAATAGCTGATGGCCAGCCCGACGCCAACACCTGCGGTATTGCCCTCGGAGGCCGCGCCAGCAACATTCCAGATGGCCAAATCTTCCTGGCCATCCAACACCACCTGGCTGGCCATTATATCCGCAGCGTTACTGATGGAGGCCAGGGTGGAGTTTTCGATGTCCACAAACCCGAAAATCCCGTTGCCCGCAACGCTGCTGCCATAGCCGGAAGTCGGCGATACGGCGACAAGCTGATCGACGCCTTGCGCGGTAACGGAAAGCCCGGGGCCGGAATTATCCACGGTGACCACTGCGCCGGAACCGATGGCCGCATCAGTGGTGTTGTTATAAAGAATTCCGTTAAACGCCCCCCCTACCCCTGTACCACTCGAGCCGGCATTGGTACCGTTAAGTAAAATACTGAAATTGCCGCCCACATCAATGGTTTGTGTGAAATTGTAGGCGTTAACGATAATCGGATCATTAAAATTCAAGGTGCTGTCGGCAACGGTACCACCCGGTTGATAATCCAACGCATTTTCATCCCACCCCAAGGCCACCGTCCAAGCTGGCGTATCTGTCGAACCGCTGACGCTGCTGGTTTCTCCGGTGGCGGTGCTGGTAACCTTGGCACCAGTTCCAATCCAAGCCTGGGTATTGTTGTATACATCAAAAAAATTGACCGCACCGGCTATGGATAAGTCGGTCGCATTTCCTGAGGCGTTGGCATAACTCGTTAAGACATCCCCGGCCGTACCTAAAGTCCCGTTCAGATGGCTAAGCACAGTGCTGAAGCTGTCCCACTGCGTCCAGGTAATGGTGGCGGGGATATTGGATATGGCGCTAACGCCCACATTGGCCGCGGTAACCTGAACATTATCGCCGATATCCGCATGGGTAGCCTGATGGTAAATACCCACACCAATGCCGACGGAAACACCCACTTGATTGGCGGGATTGGTTGGATCCGCGTCCGATTCGTTGGTTTCCGAATTAACGGCGCTTTGAGAGTCGTTGCGAATACCGGCGGTGTTCGTTGCGGCATGGACCAGCACATTGCCGCTGGAATCAATGGTTGGGGTATCCGTATTGACTCCATCGTCATTGGCGATTTGGGCATACGAGCCTTGTGAAACCAAGGCCAGTCCCATGGCCGCGCCCACCCGGAACGGCGTGGTGCTACTGCCGCCCTCGGAGGCACTTGAACCGCCGCCTTCCCCGCCGGTAGAGCCGAGCATGGAAGATAACTTAGTGCCCAGCGCCGAGGTAGCCGATGAAGCCGCTGATAACGCGGTTTTGATGACAAAACTTGAACCGGCGGAACCGGAGGCTGAAGTCTCCTCTTGAGAGGTAATGTTATCTCCCACCACGGTAACATTACCGGCTTTCTGGGTGGATGTACCAAGACTGGCATCTTCCGCCGCCGTTGCGTTGGTGGTTATATCACTTATCGCCGCCGCAATTCCCACTACGCCCGAACTGTTCGCCATGGCGGTGGCGGAAACGGAAAAACTATTCTGGTTGTGCGCGAGCACACTTACATTGCTATTGGCGCCGAGACTGATATTGGCCCCGCTGGCAATAGTTGCGGTGGAATTAATATTGGCATAACCGACAGCCACGGTGGCCGCGGTATATGTGCTGTTCGTCGTAGTTACCGTATAGGCGGATAGATTCAATGTATCATTATTCTCTGCTGACACGGTAAGACTGCCGCCGGTGTTAATATTGATTGTTGCGCCCTTGGCGACCGTACTGGTTGCGATACCGCCAATCTGTCCATAAAGGATGCTGCTGGGAAATGGATTGAAACTGGTCAGACTGACATTATATTCCGGGGAAGAGGCTTCCTCTGTGTTTTGTGATTCAATTTCAACATTAGTACCGGTGATGGTGGCCGTGCCACTAATGTTGACCGTGGAATTGACCGTTGCCAATACACCCTGCCCCGCCAAACCTAAAATGCTCCCCACGACATTGGTACTGCCAAATGAGGCGAAGCCCGTAACACCAGAGGTATAGACGGAATTCGCCGTCGAATTTTCATCCAAGGTAATATTGCCGCCGTCCAAAGTCCCGTCGATGGTGATGACGCCGGTTTGGCTGTTGTTGACGTCAATGCCCGAGTTAAGCGTCTGGCCACCTTCAAAATCAATGGCACCGGCCACGCCCGTACCAGTGGTATTAATCGCGGTCGAGGCTGGCAATGATATATTGTTGGCCGCGTTGACAGTAACACTGCCGCCATGGGTGGTAATGGCTCCCAAGGCAGCCGTGCCAAAGGTGCCGGTGCTGTTATACGCGCCCGAGCCGGTGAATCCCGCTCCGGCGTCCAATACCACAGCGCCGCCATCAGTTTCAATGGAACTGCCGGTATTAAACGTAATATTTCCCGCTCCCGTGGTACCCGCTTCAAGGGTTAATGTTCCGGTTTTCAGCGGGGTGGTATCCGTAGCAAGGTTGAGATCGGCAGAATTTCCGCTGCTGTCGCCAATTGTGATGGCGTCGGTGGCTTCAAGTGTGATGTTCGTATCGCCCAGCGATTGCAATTCACCAACTGAAATAGTGCTTGCGGGGGATCCGTCCGCTGCCGCGAAGGGAAGTGTTCCACTGGAGACACTGCTGTCTTCAGTTCCAGAACCGGAATTCCCGTTGACAATATAAAGGTTCGTCGGATCCAGTAGCAACGTGCCGGTTAATCCATGAGCAGCACTGGTATTGACATGGCCATTAAAAACAAATCCCACGGGCGAAGAGACTTCCACATAGCCGCCGTTGCCGCTGTCGGTTCCGCCGTTGGCCTCAATACTGCCTTCAAATTTTGTGCCCTGTGCGCTCCACAGGGCCACTTGTCCGCCATTGCCCTGCACCAAGGCATTGGCCAGAATTGTCGCACCGGAATTCACGGTGACATTGGTGGCCTGCGGCAGGCTTCCCTGGCCATGAAAATTGCCGCCCAGCAAGACTGTTCCACCACCATTGGCACCTGAGGCATCCAAAGTTGCCGTGGAATCCAGAACGGTGTTCGGCGCCGTTGCCGTGATGCTGCCACCCTTGGTTCCACTGGCTTGAACCCGCCCCGCCAAATCCACCTGTTGTGTACCGACAATGGCGATGCTGCCATTACTTTCAGCCAGCGCGGCCCCCTGTTGTAACCCTGTGGTATTGACCGTGGCATGGAACAGGGCATTTTGCAGACGCGCGGAATCACCAGCCGTAAGCACGGATGATTTGGCGGCAATAACCTCTGCCGCCGCCAAATTGATACTTGTTAACGCGTTGATATGGCCCGCTATGGATACCACGCCGGCACCTGATAACGGCTCCGTACCGGAAAGCAGCTGTGCCGCCGCATTCCTATCCACCTGACCGGCCTGATTGATCAGTTGGTTCAGGAACTGTGTAGTCGGCGTGGTAAAATTAATCGCGCCCACATTCACTACACCCGATGACCCCACCAGAACCCCTTGCGGATCGGCAAATACAACGTTGCCGCCAATCTGGCCATTCTTATATGAATTTAAGATGCCGTTGATCACCACCGGACCGTCATGAACCAAATTCACAAGGTAATTGGCCGCTGTGGGAACCACTAAATCCACGGTATTACCAGAACCAATGGCAAAATTTTGAAAGGAATTGAAAGCATCACCGCCGGAAATCGTGGCGGTGCTGATGGTGGTGGTATGCCCGGTAATGTTTACCGTCGTTAACGTGCGCCCATCGGGCACAATATCATTAACACCAGCCGGAATTGCAACTGCGATCACCCCCGAACCGAATAACCCCGCTGCCGCACTCGCAGCCAAACACCGCGCCAACAGGTGCTGCCGGCGCCGGTTTCTATACGCAGTGAACCTACCGCCTTTGTGTGCCGAACCGCTAGCTTTGCTGCGCAATAACATGGCCGCCTCCTGAACAATATTCAATTTTGTTTGGTACCTCGGCAACCGGCACCCACCAAATCCGGTTCCGCCAAGACCTGAAACCACCCTCTATTTTTAGTAACCGTTCACCGACTTTCAACCGATCAGGGTCACCACTAGAATAACTCTTCAAATTGATTATATCTCCCCACCAAAGAAAAACAAGTCAAATTCCGTCGAATCTTGAGGGCCTGTGACCGTTTCTGGCCAAATGGGTAGGGAGTATGTGTTAGACTTTGAGCCCCTGGCGCGGCTCCACCGCAACCAAATCGTCTTATCCACAGTGAGCGTCAATGAGCAAAGAACAACGAACAGTACTGATAATACTGACCAATACTGATAATTACTGACAGTACTGATCGAAGGCACGACGGAAATTCACAGGGAGGCAGGGGAGGCGGCGGAGGCATGATGTGCGACTGTTGATTAACTTCAATATAATTTGATAATTGATTATAGGTCGTTGAGCGTCGCGCTTCCGCAAATATTGATCACGGATCAATTCCTTTACAGTATTTATCAGAATTGGTTAGTAGGGACTGATTGTCGCTGAGGCTTAAGGTTACGGGGAACGGGTTACAGGCGGGTTTTCAGTTGTCAGTTCCACGCTGGGCCAAGGCGCTCAAGATGCTCAGGATGTTTTTTAGGGGGCTGTGGCCGCCAGCATTTAAGAGTTAAGAGTTAGGAGCTAGAAGTTAGAAGTTAGAAGACTTTGCGAATTTCAAGGGGGCCAAGTAGGCCAAGTTAGGGGGGCAAGGGGGCCAAGTTCGGAAAGTTGAGAAAAGGCTTGATGGCAGCGGATTTGGTTCAAGGGGGCCAAGAGGGCCAAGTGGTTTTAGAGGCCCCTACGGGGCCAGGAGCTAGAAGTTAGAATGGGGGCGCGGACGTCGAAATTCTACCGGGTACATAGCGATCCTCATGGCAAAACGAAACCATTGATGCAGGCATGTTATTTACTTTTCAAACGGCGGCAAGCCGCGTTAATGATCGATGACCAATGATCAAGGATCAAAAATTCGGAAGGCGCCGTACGGCATCGGGACAATCGGGGTGGTCTCGATGTCGTACAATGCTATAGGCGCGGACAGGGGAGCTAAGCGCGGAACGAGGACGCAGGAGCGAGGAGTTAGCAGTTAATGGCGATGGTGAAAGATGATTAGCCACAGAGTTTTGGGATAACCGCAAAGAAACGCAAGAACGCAAAGACGGGACGTTACGACGACCACGACGATATTCACCACAAAGACGCGACGATACGAAGAAACGACCAACAATCTGACCAACGAACAATGAGTAACGGGATTGGTGCTGCGGCGATGGCGGCAACGCGTCGTGGTTTGGTTCCCGTTCAGGATTCTTTTCCGCGATCACTGTGGCGGCGTGTTATTCAGTTGTCAAAGAACAGTGTTCAGCGGGTCTGAACTATTCGTCGGGAAGGCTATTAGGATTGCAGTAAGAGGGATAATGAGCCACTGCGCTAAAAAGTTAAGGATTTGGTAACCGTTCACGGCCTTTCGGCCTTCCAAACTCGGTATGCGTTCACGGCGGTACCACTCCCTTACGGTCGCGGCTCGGCCCGCCGTTATGCGTGGTAGGTACGCCAAAAACATCGTGCGTGAACGGTTACAGGATTGGGCCCCCAGAGACCTGGCAGAATCTGTCAGAGGCCCGCCGTAAACTACGCAATTCCCGCATCATTTGACTTTACCGCCCATTGTTCGGATACTGATTTTCGCTTGGAAATAAAATGAAAGGGTCTTTATTTTATGAAAAGTCCCACCCGTGGCACAATCGGTATGCCCAACCTATTGTATTCATGTTGGACTGGGCATGCAGCACATAATCCGGCGTTTATTAGGGTATTTTTTGCCCACTGCGTAGTCGCTAACGCGGAGGGCGGATACCAACGGCTAATTTTCCCCCGACAAGGCCGCCCATGCTGCTGACCATAACATTGTTGGGGATTGCCGGTTTTGCCGGCAGCGGTTTAATAGGAATGGCGGGTAATCGCCGGCAGGACTGGAGTCACCGGCTCTCCGTGATCATAGCCGCGGTATCGTCCTTGTGTGGCCTGTGGGGTGCTTTTGGCATTTTGCTCGGTGCGCCGGTGGAAGCACTCGCGGGTCCGGGGCCTGCACCGGCGATGACCATCAACTTGGCGCTGGATCCGCTGGCGGCGTTTTTTCTGGTCCCTATTTTTCTCATCGGCGGCCTAAGCTCGATTTACGGTCTGGAATATTGGCGACAAAGCCGACACCCGCGAACCGGACGAAAACTGCGATTTTGGTACGCCATACTCATTACCGGCATGGCGCTGTTGGTGTTGTGCGCCAACAGCATCTGTTTTCTTATAGCGTGGGAACTCGTGGCGCTGGGTTCATTTTTTCTTATCGCCACGGAAGATCAGAAGCCGGCATCCCGGCAAGCGGCGTGGGTATATCTGGTGGCCACGCATGTCAGCACGTTGCTCCTGGTGGTGCTATTTATTCTGCTGCGGATATTTTCGGGCAGTTTTCTTTTGCGTCCGCTGGCGCCGGGGCAGGCCAGTGTGGGAGTGCAAACGGCGATGTTTTTACTGGTACTAACCGCTTCCGGTATCAAGGCGGGCATGATGCCAATGCACTTCTGGCTTCCGGATGCCCATGCCAATTCACCAAGTCATGTTTCAGCCACACTTTCCGGGGTGGCGATCAAGATGGGTATTTTCGGGCTGCTGCGATTGTTGCCGCTGTTTCCGGCACGGCCATTGGGATGGGGCCTGCTGGTGATGGCGTTGGGGGCGACCAGCGCTTTTCTGGGCGTGTTATGGGCCATCGGTCAGCATGATCTGAAAAAATTACTGGCGTATCACAGCGTGGAAAACATCGGCATTATCCTGTTGGGGCTGGGCCTGGCACTCATCGGTGAGACGTACCATCAGCCAATCTGGATTGTTCTGGGTATAGGTGGATGTCTGCTGCACGTATGGAATCACGGATTATTTAAGTCGCTGCTTTTTTTGTCGGCCGGCAGCGTTATACATTCCGCGCGGACCAGGGACATCGACGCTCTGGGCGGCTTAGCCAAATCCATGCCCATCACGGCAGGACTTTTTCTCATCGGTGCGGTGGCGATCTGCGGCCTGCCGCCGCTGAATGGATTTGTCAGTGAATGGTTCATCTATATGGGATTGCTGCATACGATTCCCGTACTGACTATTTTAGGGTTTGCGGCGGTGATACTGACGATGGTCGGGGCGCTGGCGGCGGCGTGTTTCACCAAAGCTTATGGGACAGTATTTCTTGGAACCGCGCGGTCCGCCGCGCACCATGGTCATGAGGCCGGTCCGGCGATGTGGCTGCCGATGCTGATGTTGGCAGGTGGGTGTATCGCCATTGGCATCGGGCCGGAATTTGTAGCGCCGTTGCTGGATCACGTCATCCACGACTGGACTCATCAGCCGTTGCCAACGTTGGCCAGCCTGGTGCCGCTACCGGCGCTGACGCTGATAAATGTAGGGTTGATCGCAGCTATGGCGGTCGGGTTTGTGCTGCAGAAATTTTTGCGGCTAGTGCGGGCGGCGCCGACATGGGCCTGCGGCTATGCCCGCCCATCGAGCCGTATGCAGTACACGGCAGCGTCGCTGGCGCAAATGCTTTTGGGAATATTACGGCCTCTGTTGCGCCAACGGCGACATGCGCCGCAGATATCCGGGATTTTCGCCGGCCCTGGTGAATTAGATGCCCATGTTGATGATCCGGTACTGCAGGATGTGCTGAAGCCGGGATGGCGGTGGGTGCAAAACCTTCTGGCCAACGGGCGGATTTTTCAACAGGGCAGTATTCAAAGCTATCTGCTTTTTATGTTGTTGGCGCTATTGATACTTCTGCTTTTTGCGTTGCCGATCGCGGCTTTGTGGATGCTGTTATTTTAATTTAATGATCGCAACATCAGGTGATCAAGGAATTATGTATTTATGTATATCGCATTGGTTATTCTGGGACCGCTGGCCGCCATTCTGGCATTGGCCATTCCGTCCAACTCCTGGCGTCCCTGGCTGCTGCCGCTAACCGCGGTGGTCCATTTATGTCTAGTATTGGCCATTCTGACCGGTCCCGCCACGCCGGAGGCCAACGGCTGGTTGGCCATTGATCCCCCCGGGCGCGTGGTGCTGCTGCTGATCAGCGTGTTATTTCTTATTTGTTCATTTTATACGGTGGGATATTTGCGTTATCGCGTGGAGCACGGCAATCGCATCTTTTCCGCATGCCTGCTGACTTTCCTGGGATCCATGAGTCTGGTGATCTGCACGGATAACCTCGGGCTGATGTGGGTGGCCATGGAAGCCACCACGCTGGCCACGGCTCCGCTCATTTATTTCAACCATACGCCGCAATCTATTGAGGCGACCTGGAAATACCTCCTGATCTGTTCCGTGGGCATTGCGTTGGCGCTGCTGGGATCGTTTTTCATGGCCTACGCCGCACTTCTCAAGGGAATGGCTCCTTCCTTGAGCATTCCGGAGCTGCTCAAGCAGGCGCCACATCTCAACCCGGCCTGGCTGAAGGTGGGATTTGTGCTTTTGCTGGTCGGCTACGGCACAAAAATGGGGCTGGCCCCCATGCATTCCTGGCTGCCCGATGCGCATGGTGAAAGCCCCGCGCCCGTTTCCGCCATGTTTTCCGGGGCGCTGATCAGCAGCGCTTTTCTGATGGTGGTACGCTCGGAAAATATATTGCGCGCCGCCGGTCATGAGGCGTTCGCCTCCCGGTTGCTGATCATGCTGGGGCTTTTGTCTATGCTGGTTGCAGCGATTTTTATTGTCGGGCAAAAAGATCTCAAGCGTATGTTGGCCTATTCCAGTATTGAACACATGGGACTTCTGTCCCTGGGACTGGGGTTCGGGGGCATTGCACTGGTCGGGGCCATGCTGCATGTGATTAACAACGGTCTGAGCAAGGGGGCGCTATTTTTATCAGTGGGTAATATCGACCTGGCTTACGGCGGCAAAACCACCAAGGAAGTGCAGGGAACAATGCGCCGATTGCCTTTATCCGGTACGGTATTCCTGTTGGGTTTTCTGGCCATCACCGGTTCACCTCCATTCGGCCCGTTTATCAGTGAGTTTATGATCCTCAACGGAGGTTTTGCCGCCGGCCATTATATAATCGGAGCGGCGGTTGTAGTGCTGTTATTGATTATTTTTCTGGGCATGGGGCGAATTGTGCTCTCCGTAGTGTTGGGGCGACCTACGGCACCGGGGGTAAAAAACGCGTATCGCGAAGGTTACCTGCGTGGCGCACCGGTGCTGATATCACTGCTTTTAATTTTATTGCTGGGGCTGTATCTGCCGCCGCCGCTGCTCGGCCTGCTGAATCATGCCGGAACCTATCTGGGAATGAAGCCCTGAAGCACCCTTGGCGGCCTCTCCCGGCGCCGCCTTGCGGCAGCCAACGTCCGCTCGCGAAACCTGTGCGCGCGTGGCGGAGGTTCCAATACAAACAATAGGTACCTGTTTACCATTCTGCAGCCAATATTCGCCATCACGTCCGCACGCTGGCCGAGTCGCCACATCAGTTCAGCGCTGCAATTCTGCTGGACTTGTTCGGTACGTGCGTCCATACCGTTTCGACCAGTCCTTTGATCCCAATTACCTTACCGGACGGATGCCACGCAATTATAAACTTTTGTTCAAGATTTTATTTAGTGGAACTTGATTGGTTTTTTTCTGGTGGTGGAATATAATTCATTTATAGTTAGACTCATGGTGAGCTTGACAGACCAAAAGGCCGTGCGCGCTTACCATTTTGTTTTGTCAGGGTTGATCGTAATTATCAGGAGTTATTTCAATGCCCGTTCTCATAGGAAAGACCGCACCGGATTTTATAGCACCAACTGTCATGCCGGATCATTCCATCAACGAACAGTTCCATTTACGTTCCTATCTTGAAGGTTCTTATGGAGTGGTATTTTTCTATCCGCTGGATTTCACCTTTGTCTGCCCATCCGAAATACTAGCCTTTGACAATCGGCTTGAAGAGTTCGTTAAGCGGAACACCAAGGTCATTGCCGTGAGTGTTGATTCGCAATATACACACCTCGCATGGAAACGTACAGCGGTGAAGGACGGTGGGATCGGCAACCTGCGTTTCCCCATGGTGTCGGATTTAAACAAATCCATTGCGCGAAACTACGGGGTGCTACATGATGAATCCGTGGCGCTCCGCGGAACATTTCTTATTGACATGGCCGGAATCGTGCGGCATGAGTTGGTCAATGACCTGCCGTTGGGGCGCAATGTGGATGAAACCATCCGCATGGTTGATGCGTTGCAGTTTTATGAAAAAAATGGTGAAGTGTGCCCCGCCGGTTGGAAACTTGGACAACCAGGAATGCGAGCGGATACGGCAGGCGTGGCGGAATATCTGGCCGCGCATGGCCATGATCTTTGACCACAGTTCCTGACGCGTCAGCCATTGATACGGCCTTCCCAGGGACTGCTGGCGGTGGCATAAAGTTTGCGTCCAATGCGACCGGCTTCATACGCTAGACGCCCCGATTCCGCAGCCAGCATCATGGCGCGGGCCATTTTTAACGGTTCCTGCGCACCGGCAATGGCGGTATTGAGCAGCACCCCATCAACACCTAGTTCCATAGCCGCAGCCACATCACTGGCCGTGCCGACGCCCGCATCGACAATTACAGGATAATCCGGATCATCAGCCTTCAGTTCTTCAAGAATAATGCGAATGGCATTTGGATTCAGCACACCCTGTCCGGAGCCAATGGGGGATCCCGCCGGCATCACCGCCGCGGCCCCGGCTTCTTTGATTCGTTTGCAGAGCATGACATCATCGGAACAATAAACCAGCACATGAAATCCGTCATGGACTAAAATCTTCAGTGCTTCCAGTGTCCCGACCGGCTCGGGCAAAAGGGTCTTGGTATCACCGAGGCATTCCAATTTCACCCAGTCAGCGCCGCGATAACTGGACCCCGTAAGCATTTCCCGCCCGAGTCGGGCCACGCGCACTACTTCCTCGGCCTTGAAGCACCCGGCGGTGTTGGGCAGAATGATATACTTTTGTGGATCAATAAAATCCAGTATGTTGCGCCCGGAATTTTTATCCACCAGTCGCTCACGGCGCACCGCGACGGTAACTGCCAGCGCCCCACTTTCACGATGACACTCCCGCATGAGTTCCAGCGTGGCATATTTTCCAGTTCCGACAATAAGCCGCGAATCCAGTTCGTAAGGCCCGATTTTTAAGTGCGTTGCAATCATATTTCCTCCGGATTTATCCCCCGCCGACAAAGGTAACAATTTCCACCCTGTCCCCCGCTTTCAAGGACGTACCCGCATAGGCTTTTTTGGGGACAACATCACAATTCAGCTCTACCGCCACCCGTATAGGCTCGAGCTTCTGCTGCTGCAGCAAATCCTGGATGGTTGCGCCTTCGGGCAACTGAATTTTTTCACCATTAACATAAAATTCCATGTTCTTAGTTTAACCGATTGAGTCCGCCCATGAAAGGCCGTCGCCGCGAAGTAACCGTTATTACTCCACACCGGCCAGCGGGACCAGTACTTGGACCAGATCGTCCATGGTGTACTGCCTGTCCAGCGTCAGCGGCAACAACACTCCATGGTTGTGGGATGAATCCAAAATCAGCATATTCTTACCGAGTCGGCCATAACCGGACTCTTGCGCCTGATGTCCACAGATAAACACATCCGCCCACCAGAGTTTACTTAATGCCGCCAAGGTTTGTTCGCTTTGTGATCGCCCCCAAACCATTTTGTAAACGGAACCGTTACGCTGATAGTCGGAATCGGTCAGTGTCCGACGCACGATACCGGCGTCAAAGGATGGCAGGTCCGTATCACCGGGCAGCGAGTGGCTTAAAAATATACCGCTGATGGTAATTCCCGCCAGCGGCATGCTATGTACGAATTCACGGAATGCCGCCGCTACCTCCGCAGCGCGGCTGGCGTAAAAAACATGAAATGCCCGATTGAATCGCTCGGTAAGATCGTAACCATCCTTCATGATGGGTGTAGCCTGAATTTGGGCGAGATCATGATTCGCCAAAAGAAAATGCACCCTTCCCGGATATTGAAAAGCCCAGTCGATGGCGTCCAACAGCATTTGCAGGCTGGTATCTTCGCCATCAGGCCCGAGTGCACCGCCATGAATCAACTCCTGCAGCATTACATGCCGCTCCGGAAAGTAATCCAGTGCTGCAAATGTTTTAATTTTTTCATAATTTCGCCAGTGGTTGTGCAAGTCGCCCGCGACCACCAATTCACCTGCGGCCGGGAAGTGCAGCATGTGCCCATTGCGCAGCGGGTCCTGCCGGTTTAAGGCCGCCCCTTGAACGAGATACTCAATGGTTTCACGCGCGGACATAAACTCCTTTATTTATTGCGCTAATTACCAAAGTTATCAAAGCCGCTGAAACGTCGGATAAAAGCTGATCCGCCCTAAAATCCGCGCCAGCATATTAAATATCGGCCAAACCAGTACCGGCAAGTGAATTCGCAAATTGTTAATCCATGGAATTACGTTACCGTATCGGCATCTGCGGCGGTAGCAGCGCTGCTACCGCCGGGATTACCATCGCCGACTTCTGAAGCTTGGCCATCACGCGCGGCAATGGCCCTCTGGAGATATACAGTGGAACTTACACTCAACACCAGTTGTAAACGCGCGTGAACTTCTTCCATGCTCGGCGGGCGATCGGAAGGGCGATTTTCAACGCATTCGAGAATCAGGCGAGATAATTGCGGCGGAATCCGCGGATTAAGTTCATGTGGCGGAACAAGTGTGCGGGAATCCACGCCACTGGCTCCGGCCTTTTTTCTGGGTATGACGGTCGGCACATGCCGATCCGTGACACACCAATACAAAGTAGCTCCGAAATTAAAAATATCCGTGGCGGGCGTTAATGGCCCCAAGGCCACCTGTTCCGGCGCAATATAGTCCGGCGTGCCCTGAATACGGCTCTTGACCGTTCCAATAGCACAGCTCTGACCAAAATCGATAATTTTACAATCATTACTTTGGTTAATCATGATATTATTGGGTTTAATATCGGCATGAACATAGCCCATCTTATGCATCGCCGAAAGCCCTTCCGCCACGCGGCAGGATATTTCCAACAACGATTTTAGGCTGGCCGGGCGTTCGGTATCCAAAGCCACGCCATCAAAGAGATCCATGAGCAGATGCAACTCCGTGGTTGCGAGGAATTTTCTGCGGCGGATAAGCCGATGGCTTTTCCGTAAGACTGGATGCGTAAAATGGCTGCTGATGGCATATTCCTGTTCAGCCTGTTCTAAAAAGCGATCATCTTCCGTGCTACGCCGCAATACCCGTTTGAGCGCGTAAACTTGACGCGTACGGATTTCACAAACCGCATAAATTGTACTTCGAGCCCCATATCCGAGGCACGACAGCACTTCAAAATCAGGAATTTGTGGTAAAACTTCCATTACCCGCATCAAGCCTTATTTTAGCGTTTTTTTTTCGGCTTATTAACCGTATCCGCCCTAGGTACAAACCCTTCTACAACTCCTGCCAGCATTCCAAGCGACGGAGCCTTATGATGCGGTTTCGGCGGTATGTTTGCGTCATAAATGAATGAACACGGAGGCATGCATTTAGTGTTGGAGCAGGTGGTGAAATTCCCGGCTGAAGGCCCGCTCACGGACGGTAGGCCGCCCCTGAATTTCCCATTGAAACTTTACGCAGGAATCAGGTATGTTCAGCCGACGTTGTAACGTTCTAACCAATGCCAACAAGGAATGTACCTGAGATGATGAATAATTGGTGCGATTGATATCCCCGACAAGACATACACCCACGGCATTGGCATAAGCGATCTGATGATGAGGAATTAAATAAGGCCAGGAAAAATAGGGGGCTGTAGATAATTGTTCCCGCCATGCCAAACCTTGCTGTACATATCCGTCCGGGTTACCGATCCCATTATTGGTATTATCCACCACAAAATGAAATTCAGCACCTTGCGTCATGTTCCCCGCATTCAGGGGCTTGATTAGTCCTCCTATATCTTTGCCTTCCGAGATTGCGGCAGCGTTGCCGGACAACTTCCCAGACTGGTACACAATAATATAGTTCCACCGCCCATTTTGCAATCCAACCGCTGGACGGATCAAAGACTGCCAATTTTGTCGGACATTGGATAGATTCAAAAGGTAGGGCCCCGCACTGGTTACCGGTTGCCCTTCCAAGAGCAGCAGTATACCCGCGGTTGCGGCCAAAGTTCCCACTAATGATGCCAGAACGGTAAATATCCGCCGATGGTTCACCACGGTGTGAGCTTGGCGCGGCAAAGTTTTTGAGTTTGAACTCATCATCTGCAAAATCCACTCTACTTTAGCTTTATCGGCCTACAATTCAGTGAAACTTAAAAAAATATTGAAAATTTCACAACTTTTTACAGATTACAGTTTATTGGCGAAAATGCAAGTAAAAGCCGATATAAAGCGCGGTGCAGCGGTCGGTACGATCGTGGCTATGGTCAACGGTGATCTTGGACATAAACGTAAATGCTCATTGATACCCTATAACAGCCCAGAATAAATTTGGTTGACGATAGCTTTGGCGGACGCTACACTTTAAATGTATGTTTAGTTTGGGATAAGGGGTTTGTTCGACCGTACCAATCCCAAATTGCCTTTCGACCGTTCACGGAAAACATCGCTTGTTGGCAAGAGCGCATGTTTCGAAGGAGTATCGCTCAAATGAATGTGGAACACCTGGCGAAAAAATCGCGATGGATGATAGGGACAGTTGCGTTGTTTGGCGTCGCTTCACTGCTGGGCGGCCTGGTCCTGCTGGTGGTCGCTGCACATGGCATGAATGGGCCGGTCCATGCGTCAGTGATCTTGGCGGCCATGACGCCAGGAATTCTGCTTCTAGGAGTCGGTGTGTTAATTTTGTGCATAGCCGGCTTGGTTTCCGTGCTTATGCTCTTGAGTATTCAAGCCATGGCGGACGATCACTGGCAAAACGAACAACTGCGCGGGGCGTTGGAAACTCACCGACAACTGCTGGAAACAATTCGCGATAGTGCCGCGCTTTCAGATTCTGCCAAGCAAATTGCCTATCGCCACAAGGATCGCGAAGCTCTGCGCCATGCTATCCGTGAGGATATTGACAAAAATGATTATGATGGTGCGTATTGGCTGGCGTCGGAAATGGAGCGACGTTTCGGCAATCGGCAGGAAGCCGGACAATACCGGGATATGGTGGAAACCGCCCGTAAAGCCTTTATTGAGCGTGAAATTCATGAGGCACTGGAGAACTTTGATAAACTTCTACAAAAATTTGATTGGCTGGCGGCCGTGCGTGAGTTGGATAAACTCACCCGCACTTTTCCCGGCCATCCGGAGGTGATACATGCTTCCGAGCGCATTCAGGCCGCCAAAGATAACCATAAACGTATGCTGCTGAAAGAGTGGAAGGATGCGGTCACCAAGGAAGATGTGGATCGGAGTGTGGAGCTTCTTAAGCAGTTAGATCAATATCTCACGCCCGGCGAGGCGGAGGGATTCAAGGAAATTGCCCGTGATGTGTTCAAAAAGCAGTTGCAGCAACTGGGGGTGCAGTTTGCCCTGCAATGTAATGATAAAAATTGGTTGGAGGCGATCCGTATCGGACAGCAGATCACTGATCAATTCCCCAATACGCGAATTGCCGCGGAAGTGCGGGAAGTTATGCCTTCGCTGCGGCAAAAATCCAATCAGCCGGTAGGCGCAATTTAGCCGGTACGTTATGTTGATGCCATGAAAGTAATTTTTTTGGGTTCCGGCGCCTTTGGTCTACCCGCACTGAAAACTCTGCTTCATAACGGCCACGAGGTGGCATTGGTTGTAACCCAGCCCGATAAACCGGCCGGGCGCGGACGCCATAACACCGCTACGCCTATTGCGGACTTTGCCGCGAAAAACAATCTTCCGCTTCGCAAAACCCCGGACCTCAATGCGCCGGAAGTAGTCTCCGAAATCAATGCCTGCGCCGCGGATATATTGGTGGTTATCGCTTTTGGTCAGAAAATCGCCGATACCATTTTGCGCAGCGTTCCGCACGGTGGTATTAACCTTCATGCATCGCTGCTGCCGGCCTTCCGGGGCGCGGCGCCTATTCAACGGGCCATTCTTTCCGGAGAACATTCCACGGGCGTATCGATTATCCGGATAAGTAAGGTTATGGATGGCGGAGAAATTCTCGCCCAAACCCCCACCCCCATCGGTGAATCGGAAACCGCCGGTGAACTTCATGACCGCCTGGCGGAACTGGGAGCACCCTTGCTCAATGCGGTACTCCAGCGGTTGGCGCAAGGTGATATTCATGCGGTCCTTCAGGATTCCACACGCATTTCGCAGGCCCCAAAAATATTTAAGGAAATGGCCTGGGTTGATTTTTCCAAGCCGGCCAAGCAGGTGTCCTGCCGAATTCGAGGCTTGTCCCCCTGGCCAGGCTGCTTGGTTGATCTTTTGACCCCGGACGCAATGGTTCGCGCCCGCGTATCGCTGTTGAAATGTCGGGATATCTCCCGCATCGGCGAGGCCGCTGAACCTGGCTTGGTTTTACCGGACTTACAGATCGCCTGCGGCGGCGGTTCGATTGAAATCATGGCGTTACAACCATTGGGTAAGCGCATCATGGATATGCGATCCTTTGCCAATGGCTATGGTATTCGCGCGGGCTGGAAATTGCGCAGTAACCAACCGCCCCTGCGTGACAGATTTTAAGCGCCGCCGCCAATGCGAATATTTTTTGTTTCCCCGTCCGGTACGCTACGAATGGTCTGCTGAAAATATCGGGTGTTTACGCATTGCCCATCCGTTTCCCGGTACCACACTCTATTGTGCGCTGGACGCAAAAGTTGGTAGTACAGCACGTGCATCGCAATGCGGTGCGCAGCGCAGCACTGCGGATAACTCTTCACTGCACGAATCGGGGTTTCGCAAGCAGGCACGAACTACCGCCAGATGTTGCGGTGTTGGGGGAGGGCAAATAGAAGTTAGTCTCCCATGATGCAAAGCCTCACCCGCGCAGAATGGAAAAAGGTCATGTTATTTCGCTGTTGCCAATGTCTTGCGATTTTTCAGAGCAGAAAAGCGTGACGCTGGAGTCTTCATCATGTCGCGCTACAACTTTCGCGGAGAGCCTTGCGAATCAATTATCACTACCGCGTTCCTGCCGTGCCTGGTTTGACGTCGCCGATTGCTGCCCTGTCGGCCAAATCGAAACAGCTCCTTGAATTTCCATAATCGAGGTTAGATCGGCCTTGGGTATGCTGGTGGTCACACAGGTCAAAAATTCCTTGGATCCAAAACGTGTGATCAGCAAGGTCCAGGCTTCACTGCTGTGGTCATGGCCGCAGTGACCATAGATATTCAACCCTTTGGCAACACCATGATGTGCGTGCGGTGAAAGCAGCAGTTCACAATCTTCGTGGCCCAGCGCGCGGTCGCGCAGAACTGGTTTGAATACCTGGGTGAGATATTTAATCAGGTCACGCTGCTGATGAACATGATGAATATCATCATCAAAATGTTTCGGATTTAATACCGCGAAGCATTCCTCGCGTGTCATAACGGGCAGATAACTTAGCGAGGCTTCCACCTGATGGCGCAATTGTTCCGTCCAGTGCTGGAACGATTCGGCCATGATCTGGGCTTCTTTATACTCGCTGAAGTGGCCGCAAGCGGGGCACCGAATTTTGCCCGGATGGAAAAGAAAAGGAAGAAAAGGCTTTTTGATTTGTGTGTGATCCAGCACCTCGGCACAGGCTGGACACCTCAGAACAATTGAAGATTTTTTGTCCGCCGGTTTCATGTCTGGTTCCTTTCATCCCGCGCCTATCCAGAAGCATGCTAAACCTGTTAAGTAATGATTCTATCATACTTCCTAAATTTCGCAGCACCTTATGAAACAACCTTCATTTAACCTTTAATATCCGGATCCAGCTCATTCACGCACAATAGATCGGTTTTCAACCTCAAAGCCGTTGTCGTTCAGGATGGCAGCCACGGCCGCAGCGGCGGAGGCATCCACCGTGAGTGTGAAATTTGTAAGACGCATGGCCGTGGTGGCAACCAATTCATTACAAGGAATAACTTCACATTGATTTTGAATCTTCAACCCTTTATGTCCGATGTCGGGAATCTGATTAATGGCCAAACGCAGATTGGCCAGATCCTCGCTGGCAAAGGTGTCATCCCGAATTGAAAAAACGACACGCCGCGCGGTGCTGAGAAATAATGCCAGTTTCTCAACAACCAGCCGGGCTATAGGCATTTCCGGGGAAATTTCCTCCGGCGCAAAGTGCTGATGCACATGCGACCAAGCATCATGCAGGCATAAATGGTAAAGACTGCGTCCGTTGGTGAGTGGTCGAACATCCCAAACGGCCACGGCATCGGGTGATACGGGGGTGACCACCGTTTTGAGTGCCGGCTCAAGGCGATCCACAAATTCACCCGCCCCCGGCGTACCGTAAAGGCGGCTGGTTCTGAATATCTGCATCTTGAACTCCGACGAACCTACTAATATTTCAGTTGCATATCATGCCATAAAACTACTTTGCAAACCAGTTGCCGCAGTCCCGCTGTCACTACTTTGATTTAACGCGTACCCTCCATCGGTTGCAGACCTAATCGGAAATCTGTCATGTGTACTCATTCGCGTCTATAATGCCCTTTATGAGTTTAAATTCAGGCGAATAAGTTGATGAAATCCAGCCGTACGCGATTCAAGGAATTCCGACAAAAACTTCGTCAGGGATTATTGCAGGGTGACCGGCTCATTGACCCCGACGTGCCGCGTCCTGATCCGCCGCCGGCCATGGCAGGCCGCCATTCCGCCCAATCGGGTGAAAAACACGTATTCAAGTATTCCAAGCGGCACCTCCTCGGACAATATCGGCTGATGTTACGCGGATATTATGGCGCGGTATCGGCATTAATGGCCGTGGCCATTGTGGGATCCTTCGTTGCTCTAACACCGCCCTACGTGTTGAAACTGGCTATTGACTATGTTTTTGTCCGCAAGCCGCTGCCCATTACGCAGCATCTGCCGCCCGGCGGTTTGCGGCGGTGGCTTTCAGATTCGCCATCGCACGGGCTTTTGGTGCTGGTGCTGGTATTGATTACCGCTGAAGTCATTGGGGTAGGCATTTCTTGGATTCGGGTCCTGGCGTCGCAACGATTGATTTACCGGTTGGCAGCCTCGTTACGGCAGCGGCTCCATGAGCACTTGGCGAAATTGCCATTGGCACAATTGGCGGAGTATCGCACCGGCGGCATTATCAGCCGGGTGATGAGTGATACGGATCAGGTGGTCGGTGGGGTGCAGAACGCCATTGTCAATCCGGTGGGTGCGATTTTCCGTATGGCCTGTATTTTGCTAATTCTCATCGCCACCAATTGGAAACTCTTTGCCGTGGCCGCGGCACTGATACCGCCGGTGGTGTTGATACACTTTTTAATTTTTCGCCGCCTGCGGCCGTTATGGCGGAACATCCAGGACGACCGCGGAATTCTTTCTTCGCGTGTCAGCGATCTGTTTGCGGGCATCCGGGTGGTGCGCAGTTTCCGACGGGAGCGCAGCGAACATAAGGAATTTGGCACGCGGCAATATCTACTGGTGCGAAAGCAGTATTTTACCTCCATTCTCGGACGGTTGCTGGCCACGGGATGGTCCATTTTCGTGCCCGCGATCGGTATCGTCATTATTTGGTACGGAGGGGAATTGGTGCTCGAAGGTAAACTGAAAGTCGGTGACCTGGTAATGTTTGAGACGTACAGCCTCATGCTCCTGGGTCCCATTACCCAAATGATCGACTCCCTGCAAAATTTACAGCAGAACCTTGGTTCACTGGATCGTGTCTGCGATGTGTTGAATCAAACCCCGGACATGCCGGACCGCGCCAACGCCGTCGCGGTTTCCAATCCGCTGGGCCATATTGAATTGCAGGATATATCCTTTGGTTACAAACCTGAACAAAAGGTGATTGATCGGATCACCCTGGATATTCCCGCCGGCTCAACATTGGCGGTGGTGGGGCCGTCGGGTGGGGGCAAAACCACTCTGGTGAATCTGATCGCCCGTTTTTATGATGTGCAATCCGGGGCGATTTTCCTTGACGGTGTGGACATACGTGATATTCGACTCGCTGATTATCGCCGCCAATACGCCATGGTACTCCAGGATGTATATCTCTTTGATGGCTCGATTATGGAAAATATAGCCTTCGGCCGCAGAAACGCTGACGCGGCGGACATTATTGAAGCGGCCAAAAAGGCCAATGCTCATGATTTTATTATGGGCATGGATAAGGAATATAACACCCCGGTGGGAGAGCGTGGCAACAAACTCTCCGGCGGCCAGAAACAGCGCATCAGCATTGCGCGGGCTATTCTGGCGGATCCGCGGATTTTAATTTTAGATGAAGCCACCAGCTCTCTGGATACCCAGACGGAAAAGCTCATTCAGCAATCCCTGAATGAACTGATGCGCGGCCGCACCACCATTGTCATCGCCCATCGTTTAAGTACCATTATGCACGCCGATTCGATTGCGGTGCTGGTGGAGGGTAAAATTGTCGAGCAAGGTACGCATGAACAATTGCTGGATAACCACGGCCTCTATCACCTGATGTTTACCCAACAATTTGAACGCCACCGTGATCCGACATTGGAACGCATAGAATGGGAAAAAGTGCTATGAGATGTGGGGCAGGTGCGGCCCCATATTCCCCGATAAATGGCGGTAATCGGCGTAATCCCGCAGCGCTAATCGTCTCTGCGCCGGAATGTAGACTATCCGCTTTGGTGTCTCCGCCAGATGATATGGCTGCACCCCTGGCGGGAATTCAGCCTGGGCCGATGCTGCTCTTTTGCATTATTTTGATATGATTTGATAACATGTACGTCGTCGTGGACGCAAAGGGCGGTAATAAGCCTTTTCTCCAAAGCATAGATGGAATCGCAAACCGTGAAGAAAATTTATCTCGAAACTTTTGGCTGTCAGATGAATGTTTTGGACAGCGAGTTGGTGGAGGGCCAACTGCGCCTGTTGGGTTATGATTTTGTGACCGACGCACAACAAGCTGATATCGTGCTGTACAATACCTGCTCAGTGCGTGAAAAGTCTGAACAGAAAGTGCTTTCCCGGCTGGGGCGATTAAGGGAACGCAAGCGGGGCGAACCTGAATTAATCATTGGTGTCATTGGGTGCATGGCGGAACGCGATGGTATGGGTATGCTCAAACGCTGGCCGCAGGTGGATTTGCTTTGCGGCCCCGGGGAATTGGATAAATTGCCCAGATTACTCGAAAACGTGTTGGCTACGCATAAGCAGCAGGCAGCTCTTGCCGGAGCCAACATTCGTCGTTCCGGGACGCTGGCTGCCGCGGGAGAAGATCATCTGGAACTTTTGGACCTCTCCCGTAGTTTCTCGCCGGAAAAAAATAAATATCAGGCGTATATTCGCGTGGTTCGCGGCTGTAATAAGTTTTGCGCCTATTGTGTGGTGCCCTATACACGCGGCCCTGAAGTTAGCCGCACGCCGCAAGCTATTCTGGATGAAGCCCGGCGGCTGGTGGATGCCGGCGCGCGGGAAATTACACTGCTGGGCCAAACCGTCAACCACTACGTGTATGAGCATACCGCCGCCTCCGGACCATTAGGTCCGCTGCCGCGCCGCACCACGTTCGCTGATCTGCTGCGGCTGGTTCATGATCAGGTGCCGCAATTGCCGCGGTTGCGTTTTATTACCAGTTTTCCAGCGGATTTTGGTGATGACATTCTGGAAACCATGGTCGATTGTCCGAGAATATGTCGTTATTTGCATATACCTGCGCAAAGCGGATCCAACCGGATACTGAAACTCATGAACCGCGGCTATACCGTGGAGAGTTATCTGGAGTTATTGGCGCGCGCCCGAAGTTTTATGCCGGGGTTGGCCATTGTCGGTGATCTTATTGTGGGCTTTCCCACGGAGACGGATGCTGATTATCAGGCCACACGGGAATTGGTAACCCGGGCCAGATATAAAAACGCTTTTATATTTAAGTATTCTCCGCGTCCGGGCACTTTGGCGATGCGTCGCCATGCGGATGATGTGCCGGAAGCAGTGAAGCGTTTTCGTAACCAGGATTTGTTGAATTTGCAGAATGACATTTGCGAACAACTCAATCGTGAACTTGTGGGATACACGGTAGCAGTGTTGTGCGAAGGTCCGAGTGGTTGGAATGAGTCTGCGGAATCCGCGATCAGCGGTGCGGAGCATTCCCAGGGCGCTGGCGCGCGGGTGCAATTAGGGCCGAAGCTCTCTGGACTACTCCGCACGCGATCTCGTCGTGCCGCCGCGCCCGCAGAGGTGGCTGACTATATCCAACTTTCAGGTCGCACCACAGCGGATCAAATAGTGGTATTCGACGGGCCGAGGAATCTGGAAGGCCTGATCGTGCCCATAGATGTGTGCCTGGTTCATGGTCTTACCATATTCGGACGCTTTCGCCAAAATGATGGTCTAGCCGCAACAGTTGCCCCGGCGGTCATGGCCTGAAATTATGGGACGGCGCTGTAGACCAAAATAATTGCTGTTTTTACTTGCCAACCGCCGATACGTGTTAGTACATTATCTCATGCTGGTTCATTTTCTTACGCATCTGAATCGGCTGGTGAGTTGACAAATTGATGGTGAAGGATTTTGCAGGGAGATTAGCACATGGCAAGTGAAGGTGATTTTCGCTGGTATCTTGATGCAATACACCAATTTCCGCTTTTAACCGCCGAACGAGAACGTGTTTTGGCGCGGCGGATGCGTATGCAGGGCGATTCGGCGTCGCGCGATGAAATGATTCGCTGTAATCTGCGTCTAGTGGTCAGCATCGCCAGGCGCTATGTTCGTCGCGGGGTGGCGCTCACTGATCTAGTGGCGGAGGGCAACGTCGGTCTGGTGCATGCGGTGGACCTGTTTGATCCGGATAAAGAGGTGCGGTTCAGCACCTACGCCACATGGTGGGTGCGGCAATCCATTCGCCGGACCTTAATGCTCGACGCCCGGCCGATCCGTCTGCCTGTTTATATGAGTCAGCGTATTGCCCAATTACAGGAGCAAACATGCCGCGGCCAAAATGGCAATGGTGAGGCGCCGGCGGATGACAATATTGCCAGTCGTATGAACGTAACGGTGGCCATGATTACGGCGGCCCGTAAAGCCGCATGTACCATGCACGCAGCGGCCCTAAGCGAACACAACCATCTCGATTCTCCGGCCGTGTATGAATTACTGGAAGATGTTCGCACCCCGGCACCGGAATCCAGTGTGGAAAACCATGAATTAGCAAGTATCATCAGGCTGAATTTGGCGCATCTTAAACCGCGCGAAGCATTGATTCTGCGTTTACGCAACGGTATTGGCGTGTGTGGAACCTTCACGTTCGAACAAATTGCCGCACGCCTCGGTGTTACGCGCGAACGAGTCCGGCAGATTGAAGTGGGGGCTCTGAAAAAATTAAGCCACCTGCTCCAAGGGCACGAGTACCTACTCGAACACACCGCCAAGCACAACACCCACAGCCTACGTCCAGCCGCTAGGGCTTAACGGTACGCTTAAGGCCCAATGATCAATGCTGCCATTTATTTGGCCGCCAGCGCGTCCAGAGCGGCTTTGAATTCCCGTTCCGGCTGCAAGCCCACGAATTTCTTCGCGATTTGCCCTTTGTTAAAAAGAATAACTGTTGGAATCGCGCTGATATTAAACTTCATGGCGGTATTCCGGTTGGAATCGGTATCTAGTTTGCCGACTTTCACCTTTCCCTGATAGTCAGTCGCCAGTTTTTCAATGGTGGGGGCCAGCATCCGGCAGGGACCGCACCATTCCGCCCAAAAGTCCACCAGCACCGGCTCCTCGCTGCCCAAGACCTGCTCCTGAAAATTTGCATCTGAAAAAATTAAAACATTTGCACCGGCCATAGCCAATTCTCCAAAATAATCCGCTTTCCTCATACAAAAGCGACTGGAAAATAGTAGACTGAAAAATACGCTGTGTCAAATCAAATGTATCGCACCCGCAATACCGGATGGTTTTGGGCATCCAAGACGCCGGGCATGGATTCGCATAGAATCAGGAAGTATGGATTCTAATGATAATCCATGGTGAACAGGAATTGTTGCATGATCAAATCCATGTTGCGCCCATTATTCAAAACTCGTGTTACGGATTTTGGCACCGCGGCGGCCAGAGAATCGACACGTCACGACACGCCATTATTCCGGCCGGAGTAATTTCAATGATCGTCCAAGATGTCCAGCACCCAATTAATACAGGCAAAATATCGCCGGGGGGTGGTATGCTGCGTACCAGCACCAGACTTTGGCTCTCGGCGCTTACCGCAATGTTTTTGACGCTGGCATTTCCGCCGTTTTATCTTTGGCCTCTGGCGCTGGTGGCCTTGGTACCCTTGTCAATTTGCGCGTTGCGGGGAAACAACTCCCTGCGTTGGTGGGCGTGGTACTATCTACTGGGATATATTTATTTTGCGGTCAACCTTTATTGGTTGATCATCGTAACGCTGCCGGGGTATGTGGTGTTGTGTTTCTACCTGGCGCTGGTGTTTCCGCTGTATGTCTTTATTTTGCGTGTGCTGGTACTGGATGTGCACCTGCCCGCGCTGATTTCGGTGCCAACGGCCTGGACGGTTCTGGAATTTCTACGTGGCACACTGTTTACCGGTTTCCCATGGTTCACCCTCGGCGTGGCGCTGGCGCCGGCGCCTTGGTTGCTCCAATCGGCCGACATCTTTGGCATGTACGGCCTGACGTTCCTGGCAGGGCTGGTATCCGGGGCCGTCGTAGACGGAATGGATCAACACGGCGTGCGGCGCTGGCGATCCCCCGTGGCCGCGACAGTTCTTTTGATGGGGACCTGTGGCTATGGCGTCTATCGCTTGGCACAGCCGCTGAATCCCAACGGTCCCACCATTGGCTTGATCCAACGCTATATTCCCCAGAGTATAAAAAATTCTCCCGACACGCAGCAGGAAAAGGCGATGGTGAATCAATATCTACGTCTTTCACGCCAGGCCGCCGCGCTGCACCCGGATTTAATCGCTTGGCCTGAAACGTCCGTTCCGGGTTTTTTGAATTCCGCCTGGCTAAGCCAGAGCCGGGCGGAATTTTCTCGCGCGGGGCGGCATTTGCTGGAGACGGATCAGGAGTTTGCCTTGGCACTGGGGCGCTTTGCCATGCGTCATAAAGTCAGTTTACTGGTGGGTTCCAGCGCCATCCATTTCACCGCCAGTGGAGAAACCCGCAATATGCAGAATATCGCGGTACTTTTCACGCCGACCGCCGGCGAATTGCCGCGCTACTATGCCAAACGCCATCTGGTGCCCTTTGGGGAATATGTCCCATTCAAAAAAAGCTGGCCCGCCCTGCACCGCTTTTTGTTGGCTTTGACGCCTTTCGGTCCCAACGATCATTATTCCTTGACGCCGGGGAAGGTGTGGACCCGCTTTACGCTGACGGCCGGGAGCCAGGTCTGGCGTTTTGGTGTGCCAATCTGTTATGAAGATGTCATGTCGCATCCTTCGCGCATGTTTGCACGCTTACGGCAAGGACAAAAAAGCGTGGATTTTCTCATGAGCATCAGCAATGACGGCTGGTATGACAGTCGGCCGGAGTTGCAGCAACATCTGCAATCAGATCAACTGCGCGCGGTGGAAAATCGTGTGCCCATTGCCCGATGTGTCAATGGCGGGTATTGCGGTTTTATCAATTCTGATGGTCAGATTATCAAGCTGGTAAAGAAACATGGGCATAGCGCCTTTGTCAGTGGATTCGCCGTGGCTCGTCTGCCGTTGGATTCAAGAATCACACTATTTTCCCGTATCGGCAATCTCTTCCCGCAAGTATTGGTTATACTATGCCTTGTGACGGTGTTTCTGGGCCTGGCCAGACGGATTTACTGCCGCGACAGCCGGCGCTAAGCCGGGCCGCGCTCTTCCGATACGATACGCCGGTAAAGGGCCATTGATGTTTACGGAGTTTGGTTTGTATGCGGTGCGGAATCAACATGGACAGCACGATACGCGATGTTTTAACGTCGGTGATTATAGTGCTGGTAGTGTCACTGTCTTTAACCATTGGTAGCGGAGCGGTCGCCGCGACCACCGCTCCACCACGGATCCATTTGCGAAGTCTCTACGCGGTGCTGCGGGCGGGCTTTAATAATCCTGCGGCGGGAATCCGTGCCATTACGTTGGAAAGTCTTAAGCATCTGCATCGTCCGTTGGCGCAACAGTTGCTGCAGCGTGGTTTGACGGATCCATCTTCTATGGTGCGATTTACCGCAGCGATGGTGGCGGGCAATCAGAAAATGGCGGCGCTGAAAAAACAACTTGTTCACTTGGTGCGCAGCCGTACCATCTCTGTTCGCCCCGCCGCCATTTTTGCCCTGGCCCGGATTGGAGATACCTCATTTATGGATGAATTGCCAATTCTGCTGGCTTCCCGCGATCCCGTCGTGCGCGCCAACGCGGCGATGGTGTTGGGACGTCTGGGCGGCAAATCAGCGATTCCAGTACTGCTTACCGATGCCAATGACCGCAGTCACGCAGTTAAATTGACCATCACCTCGGCCTTAGCGCGACTGGGATATCGCCGGGCGGTCGATTCTATTGTGGCGTTAAGTTTAAGCCCCTACGCCGAGGATCATCTGGCGGCCTTGTCCACCTGCCGCACGCTGGAAAATCCCATTGCGGTCAATGTGCTCCTAGCGGGCTTGAAAGATCCCTCCCCGCCAGCACAGCTGATTGCGGCCCGCGGATTGGGACAGCGCGGCAGCACTCTAGGAGAAAAATTGGCGGTGCGGGCGGCCAAGAGCTCCAATGCGCACTTACGCGTCCTGGCGGCGCTGGCTTTGGGAGCCATTCCTGTATCCTCCAATGCCCGGCGGTTGGAAAAAATGATTACCGATCCCAACCCGCGTGTGCGTATTGCCGCGGCCTCGGGATTAATTCATCTGCATCTGTTGGCACAAATTGCGCTGCACGGCGGACCATAAAGGTACTACGGGCTTGCTGGGCGGATTATTGCGGCCATACGACCTGTAACTCCATGGTCCCGGCGATGGGAAAAAAAGTCTCCGGCATTGGCATACGTACACAAGTCACCGCCATCAATACGAGTAATGCCGCATTGTCGCAATTGCAGTTTAATGGCTCCGGCCAGATCAAGGTGCGGCTTGGCCTCCCCAACGGTGTGCACCAGGTCGCTGAGGCTGGCGGAATGAAACAGCCCGGCGGCCTCGGGCCTAACTTCAAAATGTTCCACACCAATTGCCGGCCCAATGGCGGCGATAATCCGTGCGGATGGAAATCCCATGGCGTTAATTTCCGCAATTGTATGTGCTGCCACTTCCGCCAACACACCACGCCATCCGGCATGAATAGCCGCCACGATCAGGCCATCATCCGTGGCCAGCAGAATTGGAACGCAATCCGCGATACGGACGGCCAACACCACAGATGAAATATCTGACAGCATTGCGTCCGCCGGTGTTTGCCCATGAAAGCGGTTACGGATCATCATGCTGAGGGATTCGCCGTATGGGCGGTCCAATCGCAGCGGCGCTACGTCACCGCCATGCACCTGCCGTACTGTGGCCGTGGCTGCTTTCGGGATGTCGAGTCCTGCCAGCAGTCGTGCCAGATTCGTTTGCATATTTTCGGCGGAGTCCTGCGTTGCGCCCGGCGGATTGCCCAAATTCAGCGTCTGGAATGGCGGTGGGGAAACACCGCCTATGCGTGTGGAAAAAGCGTGTATCACACCAATGGCATTGAGCAACCGCGATTGATACACCACCACATTATTATGTAATGTTACACGAGTAAGCATGAGGAAATTCTATAGGCCCCGATGCGGGAACGGAAGCCAACGCCTCGGCATAACGCTCGTTGGCCGCTTGCGATACCTCCGCCCGGCGACGCAGATCCGCCGCCCCCTTGCGAAGCTGCCGCCAGCGCTTGTCCTCCGGTTTGGCTGCCGTGCCTCGGAACACTTTAAAGTCCCGTGCTTGGGTAATGGCGGTTTCGATCCGCAGGACGCTGCCCTTTTTGTCATGGTCATTCTGTCCACCATGGTCATAATGACACAGTTCGATGGGCGGGAACGCCGAATATATTGAGCCACCGGCCACAAGCCTTATCATGAGGATTTGACCATGTTTTCCAGCGCTCGATAATCAATTTTTCCGGTGCCCAGCACTGGCAGTCTGTCGACCTGCACAATTGACCGCACTTGATGCAGGCCGGACAACCCGCCATCCCGGATAGCCTGGTTCACTTCAGCACGATTCATCGTGCG
>JBMFGW010000014.1:0-47261 GCA_049977145.1 Phycisphaerae bacterium | reverse complement strand
CAAAACAGAGACTCCTATTTTCGATTTACCACGACACCAGGCCTTGAGCCAACCAATAACCTGGCGGAACAAGCTATCCGCTTTGTTGTGCTGGATCGCCATGTTACGCAAGGGACACGCAGCGTGCGGGGGCAGCGGTGGTGTGAGCGAATCTGGACGGCCATCGCTACCTGCACGCAGCAACAACGCAACGTCTTTGAGTTCCTGTATCAGACCGTCAACAACCACCTCGCCGGACGGCCCACACCTTCGCTTCTTCCTTCAGGCCCGTGAACGGCTACCAATAAACAGGCGACTGCCGATATCAACATCGCCGGGTGTTTTAAACGTTTACTACCGATACACTTCAAATTCCCTTACGGATGGGGTTATGTTTTTTGTGGTTGCCAGAATCAGCAGGCGAATCCGGCGCGTTCGGATGCTGTGGAAATGCACCGCCATAATATCCTGTCCCTTCATGTTCCCGCTGAAAGCGGTTCGCCAATGACCATCGGCGTGGTACTGAATTTTGAATTGTTCAATTCGCCCGCCCAACTGCTGAATCACAACGCGGCTTACCCGCATCACTTTACCAAGGTCGATGGCCAGCCATTGCCCGGCGGCTTTTCCCCAAGCTGTATTCCACCGGGTTTTTACATTGCCATCATCGGCAAACTTGGGGGCATATAGGTTACTCCATTGGCTGGAAGCGGTGGCGGCTTTATTTAGTGCCAGATTACGCAGAATTGTGTGCGGCAGCGGCTTGATGCAAAAGTTTTTGAACCACGCATGATTCCAGCCGGTGGCCAACCCCGGCATTCCGTTGGCGTAGTTTTCATTTTTCACAAGTGCCAGTTGTTTGCCATCCAGATAAGCCGAAATGGTGGATCCCTGACACACCATTTTCAGCCGGTGCCAGAATGTCCCCGGCGGTGTTCCCCATCCATTGGCCAGAAGTTGATGCACGGCAAGGAGTTGCCATGATCCATTGGCATGAAGCATCACCCGGTAACCGCTGATCTGCTCGAACCGCCAATTAACCGCGGCCACACGATCAATAACGCCCACCGAACCGCGTCCAGCCAGACGCACATCGCATGAAACTTCATAATTATGCCAATCAGAGGCCCCCAAAATTGTGAATGGCGGGGCCTGGTACTGTTTATGCCATGGGATCGGCAGCTTTGTAATCATCTGCTCAACGACCTGCCCCTTGCCATCTGGTGATGGAGCCATATTAAAGGCCCCTTCCTGATCGGAAAAATACCTCGGCATTTCCGCCAGATCACCGTGTGACAAACTGGTTTTGTATGGCAACGGAAACACTTTGGCGGCGGGGATAAACGCCACGGTGCCCTTGTGTTGACCCGTGGTGGTGGTGATGGAATATATGGCATGAGGCAATAGCGTCATCGTTACCATGCCATTGACCGGCGTAATATCGGGTTGTTGCCGGAAAAAATCATGCGGCAAGGATCGCCACACATGCAACGGGATGTTGCCAGGCAGACCGCCGGAGATTTGAATGTTGATCCGCTGCGGCGCTGTGGCATCTTCGGTTTCAATGATGATGCTGAAGTTATGCCCGTGCGGACTTTTTAATGCCACCACGCTGCCGTGGTTTTTGAGCAATTCACACGCTGAATTCAGATATTGCCAGCCCGGCTGTGCAAATTGAGTGGTATGCGCAATGGCCCATATCGGGCCGATGACTTGAAAATGGCCGCACCAAGGCTCATTGGCCAACATCAATCCATCGTCATTGGCCGGCAGATTATCATAATAAGAGGTATCCAGCGCCCAGATAATGGTTCGCACCATGCGGCCTTCAATGTAGTTGCGGTTCAGCAGTTTGGCCAAAGTGGCCGTATAGGGCTGAGCACCACTCCAGTCTTCCCCGGACCACAGTGGCACATGCAGCGCTCGCGCCTGCGGCGTGGACTGGTAGCCGGGGTAATGGCGGCCAATGGCGGAAATGGCCCTGGCAAAGGCCGGATTAGTCTTGATATTGTGTACCAGGGAATTCCACTCAAATGAATCCGCCATTTCAATATGAACATATTGCAGACCGGCGGTATCCAGCGTGTGCCGCAATTTTAATATCCACGGTACGTTATAGCCCTCTTCATTCCAGCAGCCGACATAATTGATCCGGAGATGGTCAAAGCGATTGAGGCATTGCACGCATCGGGTGATGTAATTGGCATTGTCCTGAGAGTAATATTTCCGGCTGCGCGGGCCATTGGGAGCCACGCGATCGCCCAGCCAGCCTGGAGCGCCCCATTGCAGCAGCCCCAGGCGAATATTTGGATTGCGTTTCCGGGCCTGTTGCATCAGCCAGGTTTCATAACCACGGGCAAAATAGGCAGCCTTGGGATGTTGATATTCGTAGCGGCTGCGGAAATAGGCCGGTTCGGTGCCGTCGGTGGAGTTCATATCTCCGCCCAACTCACATTTAAGATTTTGCAAGGCCGCGCCGAAATCGGGCTTGAAGAGATAATTGAGAATTTCATTCCGCTGCTTTTTTGGGTAATCCACCAGCAACCGCGTGGAAGCCCCGGCGCTTTCCCCGCCGATACCCGCAAAAATGCGACCCGGATTATTTCCGTTAACCGCAATGCTTTGGGCGGCGCGCACGGGATGCGGCTGGACAACAAACATTGCGCCGGCTGCAACGGCAAAAAGAAGATACATAGTCCGTCGCGTCCAACCGATTACGTTTTGCATAAATTAACTCCACAAGGTAATGACTTTCGTTAACGATCTTACTGAAGACTCCGATTCGTGACCAATCTGACACGGTGGCCATTCATACCCGAGGCTATACTAACCGTTAGTTACCATGGGCGTTCCCACTTTGAGCATCATGGCACCATGCGCTGGAATTTCCGCATTGAACCGGCTTTGGGCACCAAGTTCTCGGCGTTTCCATAAATTCCGCACAGGTTGTTTGCCGCGCAGTGGCCTGGCGTTTCTGCACAGTACCGGATCCAGCATATCCCACGACGGTATCGTAACAGTTCCCGGACTCAACCCGCGGTTAAATATTCCAACAGCCACCGTTCCATCCCACAACGGCCTGGCCCAAATTTCACCGAATTTCTGCCGATCTACGCGCTGAGCCTGTTTTCCCAATTCATCCTGATCTACTGCCAAGACTTCGGTATTGGTCAATAAAGCCAGCGTGAATGGGTTGAGCTTTTCAAGATTACAGCTTAATAGCAACGGTGCGGCCATCATGCACCAAAGCGTAACCTGGGTGTGTTGTTCATGCGGCGTAAGCCGCGTCCAGTGCGGCATCTTGGTACCCGCAAACAGCCCATATCCCAGCATCAACATGCACGGATTGTTCCAGTACCCCGGCCCGGCAAACGGAAATAGCGGGCCATTGCAATCAAAACTGTTGTAGCAAACCGAGGCCCAGCTATCGGTAATATCCCCGCTGACGCGGTAACAATTACCCCAGACTGGCGGCCTTCCGCCCCATGTCCACACATGTGCCATACCATATTGGCATAAGCTGAAAAACATATCCCGATTGATTTGATCCAAGGCTGATCGCATGATCTTATACGGCTTGATGTATTGTTCCAGATCAGGATGCTTTGGAACCTCATCGGTGTAACTGCACCAGTCATATTTAAGATAATCGACACCCCACCGCGCATAGGTTGTGGCATCTTGTAATTCATGACCGAAACTGCCGGTGTGGCCGCCGCAGGTTTTCGGTCCCGGCGAGGAATAAATGCCGAAGCGCAAACCTTTGCTGTGCACATAATCCGCCAGCTTCTTCATGTCACCGAATACATCAGATGGTTGAATTTCTCCATCGGCACTGCGCCCGGCCTGCCAGCCATCGTCCAAGTTGATATACATAAATCCCTTGGCTGCCAAACCGCTCTTTACAAGCGCATCCGCTGCCGCTCTGGTATGAGCCGCCGTATTGCGCAGTTGATAAACATACCATGAGTTCCAGCCCATCTGCGGTGTTAAGGCCAGTTTATGCTCGCCAGCCACCAGTCGCAGCGTGCGATGGGCGGTACCCAGGGCATTTTGCGCTGTGAGCTTGACCTTATATTCACCGGCCTGATTGATTTTCCCGGTGATGATGCCCTTTTCATCCATCATCAATCCATCCGGCAATCCGGCGGCACTGATGGCAACCGGCTCTTTGCCGGTGTAAGGAACCTTGAAAAGAAAATCCCGGCCCGGTGTCGCCCCCACTACCTGCGGCCCATGAAATTCCGGCGTCTCCGGGTCGCCACTGGCAATTTCAGGATAATCATCGGCGCGGGCAACGGTCAATGCCGCCGATGCCAAAGAATCTTCTGCCATCGTACTCCCCGCCGCCAATACTGCAGTGGCAGCGGCTAATTTCACCACATCGCGCCGCCGATGTAATTTAACCATAGCGTTACTCCATTTACCGCCCGTGTCTCATTAACTTCAACTGTAACCGTTCACGGGTGAGCCATCATCCCGTTACCTTTTTTGTGGTGCAGACTGTGTTGTCTGCCGCAGTGGCGAATGCAGATAGTCCCGAGCCGGGATGCACCACAAGTTATTAACCACCTGCCCGTGAACGGTTACAATCCGCTCGTACCGCTTACTGGTTAGCGGTGAACCATCGCAGCATAACAGATAGGGTACTATATGAACTTGCGCCACGCCATGGCATTTTCGATGGATTACATGGACAAATCCACGCCAATGGTGTGCCGTTAAAACAGTTCTCTCATTCGACTGGCGAGGCGGGAATGGCGTGGCCATAAAGTTCTGATTATGCTGATATACTCTGCCTTCGGTTGCCGGTGGCCTGCCAGGAGTCTGTCGGACCGAATATGTCGTATGGCTCGGGAGCGGTTAACCCATGGGAACATCACGGTTGGAACAACGGGTTAAGGAGGGCTTTCCGCACCAGCGAATGGTGGTGTTGCCCCGGCCTGTGGTGGAACGCGCTATTCAGGGCCAGTTGCCACTGGCAATGGTTCCTTCGGATGTGGGCTATTTCCCGGACGCTAAAAGCCATCACGTTGACAGACCCCAGGGGTCGCTGCAGTGCATCATGATTTTGTGTGTTCGCGGGCATGGTTGGATTCACATTGGGCAGGCGCGTCAGGAGGTTCGCCCGGGAAATCTGGTGGTAATCCTGCCGGGCCAGGCTCACAGTTATGGGTGTGATGCGGATCGCCCATGGAGCATTTACTGGTGTCACGCGGCAGGTACCGCTACCCGTTATTTTACAGATACCCTTGCCCAGCACGATGTACTGCCGCTTTCGCACATTGCAGGTTATCTCCAATTGATCACGCTATTTGAGCAAATAATTGACGAACTGACTATGGGATATTCCTTAAAACATCTCACGGTGGCGGCCATGACCCTGGCGCATCTGTTGGCGCTGATTGCCGCGCGTGGACAATCCGTTGCGGCGGCGGAAACCAGCCATGCCCGCATTCAGCAGGCCATTGATTACATGAAAGAATGTCGACAGAACACCATCTCGGTACCTGATATTGCGCGTGCATCAAACCTCTCTACATCCCATTTCAGTGCGCTGTTTAAACAATCCACCGGTTATTCGCCATTGGATTATTTCCTGCGCCTCAAGATGCAGCGCGCGGCGGAAATGCTGGACACCACGACCCGCCCGCTGAAGGAGATTTCCGCGGACCTGGGGTTTTCCGATCCGCTATATTTTTCCCGCGCGTTTCACCGCATTTACAGTGTGCCACCCAGTGCATACCGACGCACCACAAAAGGTTAAGCCCTCAAATAATCATCGAATCGTCCATACCAATCGTGGATTGCGCTATTCCATAAATAAAGTCCTTTGGTCAAAATGAAAGAGTCTTCGCGGCTGGGTTAATTAAAGGATTAAGATGATGGCAAAGGGAAATGGTTCTGTGAATGTACAAAACAGGAAACTTCAACTTCCGGAGGCGCCCGTTGCGCTCATCGGTCCGGTGAAGGCCTGGGCGCAGGCGGTAATCATTCCAACGTATGAACCGGAGATTCCAGATAAAAATCCATTATTTGTCGAAAAGCGCGTTTATCAGGGCAGCAGTGGCCGGGTGTATCCACTGCCGGTCATTGATGCGATTGCCACCACCAGCCGGGACAGGGCTTGGCAGGCGGTGCATATAGAAAATGAATTTATCCGCGCGATGATATTGCCGGAAATTGGGGGCAGAATTCACATCGGTCTGGATAAAACCAACGGCTACGATTTTTTCTACCGGCAAAATGTCATCAAGCCGGCGTTGGTGGGCCTGGCCGGGCCGTGGGCCTCCGGCGGTGTGGAATTTAACTGGCCCCAGCATCATCGCCCGGCGACGTTTATGCCCGTGAACTGGTGCATTGAAGAACATCCCGACGGATCCCGGACCATCTGGTTAAGTGACCATGATCCGATGAATCGGCTCAAGGGCATGCACGGCGTGTGCCTGCGGCCTGGTGTGGCACGGTTGGAACTTAAAGTCAGGCTTTTCAATCGCACCTTGTTGCCCCAGACCTTTCTCTGGTGGGCCAATGTCGCGGTACATGTGGATCAACATTATCAATCCTTCTTTCCCCCGGATGTGCATTTTGTCGCGGATCATGCTCGACGGGCCAATAGTGAATTTCCACTTTGCCGTGGCCAATATTACGGCGTAGATTATGGCCGCCGCACCAAGCGCGGAATTGCGCCGGATCAAATTCCCGCTCATTTTGTGCCACCGGGAAATTATCCGCCCAATGATTTAAGCTGGTACGCCAACATACCCGTGCCAACCAGTTACATGGCCGTGGGTTCCAGCCATGATTTCAGCGGCGGTTATGACCACGCCAAAAAGGCCGGGCTGATTCATGTGGCCAATCATCATATCGCCCCCGGTAAAAAACAGTGGACGTGGGGCAATCATGAATTTGGTTATGCGTGGGATCGCCATTTAACTGATTCGGATGGACCTTACATTGAGCTTATGGCAGGCGTATTTACCGATAACCAACCGGATTTTTCCTTTCTTGCCCCCGGTGAAACGCGCACTTTTACGCAATACTGGTATCCGATTCAAAAAATCGGACCGGCCATCGCGGCCAATGAAAATGCCGCTCTAAGTCTCCAGAAAATGGACCGCACCTGGCAACTCGGCGTTGTGGTAACACAAAGTCATAAACGAATTGTTATTTCCTTGCTTGGCAGAGGCAAACTCATCCACGAATACCGTGCCAAGGCCAGCCCGGCTGAACCGATCCTATTAAAAATACCTCGGTCCCGGCGGCTGGATCTAAGGCAACTGGAATTGGTGCTGCGCGATGAACATGGCGACATTCTGCTTCAATATCTTCCGGAGGCTAAATCCCGGCGGCGGACAAAAGCTCCACTTTCGGCAACAGAGCCACCTTTCCCCGCCGACGTCAAATCCAACGACGAACTTTATCTGATCGGCCTGCACCTGGATCAGTATCGCCACGCCACCCGATATCCGGAGACTTATTGGCGGGAGGCGTTACGGCGCGATCCCGGAGACAGCCGCTGCTTAAATGCCATGGGTCTGTGGCATCTCAAACGCGGCGAATTTGCTTTTGCCAGAGAGCATTTCCAACGTGCCATAAACCGTCTGACCGGCCGTAATTCCAATCCTTATGATGGCGAAGCGTTTTATAATCTTGGTCTGGCCCGGCGATTTCTTGGCGATGATGTGGCGGCCTATGACGCCTTTTATAAATCCACCTGGAATCAGGCGTGGCAGGCACCGGCGTTTCTGGAACTGGCGCGAATCGATTGTCAGCGCGGCAATTGGACTATGGCACTGGAACATCTGGATCAATCATTGTTACGGGATGCGGACAACCTGAACACTCGGAATCTGAAATCCATTGTGCTTCAAAAGTTAGGTCGTTCCGCTGAGGCGAACGTATTTTTGGAAAATACCGGAAGACTGGATCCTCTGGATGGTTGCTGCCGATTCCTGCGTGGCGCACTTGCCAACGTGCCAACACAGGAACGGCTGGACATATCATTGGATTTTGCACGCGCCGGTTTATGGGATAATGCTATGGAGGTTCTACCCCAATCGGAAGATGCGGTTGATAAAGGCACGGCACCGCTGGTTCATTATTATCGCGGATATTTTCACCAACGCGCCGGACAATTGGCTTTAGCGAAAAAGAGCTTTTTGGCTGGTGCCAAAGCTTCTCACGACTGGTGCTTTCCTTCGCGACTGGAGGAAATTCTGATTCTGGAAACGGCCATTGCGGTACATCCAATGGATGGATACGCCCATTATTATCTGGGCAATCTGATGTATGATCGTAAACGCCATCGCGAGGCCATTCGGAACTGGGAAATAGCGGCTCGCTTGAAGCCGGATTATGCGGTCATCTGGCGGAATCTTGGTATTGGGTACTTCAATGTGCTTAAGCAACCGGCCAATGCCGCCCGAGCGTATCAGAAAGCCCGGCAATGCAATCCCGCTGACGCACGATTGCTGTATGAACAGGATCAACTTGGTAAACGCATTGGCTGGTCAATTGACCAACGGTTATCCACGCTGCGGTCGCACGTTGATCTGGTACAACGGCGCGATGATCTGAGCATTGAATATTGCACCCTGTTGAACCTGACAAGAAACAGTGCTGAGGCGCTGGCAATATTGCAATCTCGGCGGTTCCAGCCGTGGGAAGGGGGAGAAGGTCGGGTACTGGAGCAATATGTTCGCGCCAATATATCCCTTGGCCGCACATTCCTCCGGAACGGCAAGCCAAATGAGGCGATGGGGTATTTCCTCGCTGCGCTTAAACCGCCGGAAAATATTGGCGAAGCTCGGCACCCGCTGGCCAATTGCAGCGATATATATTTTTATCTGGGACAGACCCAAGCCGCACTGGGCCGCAAAGCAGAGGCTCAACAATGGTGGCATCGCGCTGCACAATCACGCGGAGATTTTCGACAAATGGCGGTGACAGCATGTTCTGAATTGACGTTGTACAGCGCTCTGGCCCTGCGCCAATTGGGAAGGTTGCACGCCGCGGAAGAACTGCTGCGCGCGATCCTAGCGCACGCGGAACAATTGGTGCGAACTCCCGCCACCATTGATTATTTCGCCACTTCACTGCCCACCTTGCTGCTTTTTGAGACCGACATGCAGGAAGAGCAAACCAATACCGCACTATTTCTCAAGGCTCAGGTGTGCTTCGCACAAGGAAAAAATAAACAATCGGGTCAACTTCTTAAGACGATTTTGCGCTCTGATTCCAGTCATGCCCCGGCGGCAGAATTGCTGGCTGAAGTTTCAAATCGCCGATTGTCGTCCATGACGGCAAAGGTACGAAAGGCGGATAGAGCGCCCGGACTTGTCGGTGTCGAGAAAAGGAAACGGTCATGACGCAAGATAATTCGACGCTCGTGGAATCCCAATGCGTTCGTCTTGGATATGTTGTTCCGATCGCAATCGTGGCGGCATTGGGCGGGCTGCTGTTCGGCTATGACTGGGTGGTCATCAGCGGCGCTAAACCATTTTTTGTGCCGCACTTTCACCTCATAAACGCCAATATCATCGGCTGGGCGATGTCCTGTGCGCTGCTCGGGGCACTGGCGGGAGCGCTGATGACCGGTTGGTTGACCGACAAATTCGGGCGAAAAAAACTTTTGGCCGTGGCCGCGATACTCTTCGCGGTATCTTCCATACTTACCGGCTGGGCACCGGCGTTTATGTGGTTTGCGCTCTGGCGAATCATTGGGGGAGTGGCGATTGGCATGGCCTCCAATTTATCACCGCTTTATATTGCCGAAATTTCCCCGGCACATTTGCGCGGCCGGTTGGTGGCGCTTAACCAGCTTACAATCGTCATCGGAATTTTGCTGGCGGATGTCGTCAATTGGCTTATTGCGCAGCCTATCGCGGCCCACGCAACCACGGCCATGATCGCAGCTTCATGGGATGGTCGGCTGGGCTGGCGATGGATGTTTACCGTTGTCGCGGTTCCATCAATTGTTTTTCTGCTGGGGACGTTGGTTATTCCCGAAAGCCCGCGCTGGCTGGCGAAACAGGGCCGGATCGGAGAAGCCCGTGAAATCCTCGCTCGTATCGCTGGCGATGCCCATGCCGATGGTGAAATAATCGCGATCCAGGAAACCTTACGCGGCGAACAGGCGGGGAGGGTGAAACTTTCGGAATTACTGACTCCCGGAATGTTTAACATTATCAGTATTGGCGTATTGCTGGCGGTATTTCAACAATGGTGCGGCATCAATGTGATTTTCAGTTATGCCCAGGACATCTTCCATGCCGCTGGTTATCGCGTCAATGGCGTGCTTTTTGACATCATGATAACCGGCGCGGTGAATCTGATATTCACGCTCGTTGCCATGGGCTTGGTTGACCGTATCGGACGGCGTCCGCTGATGCTGATCGGTGCCGGTGGTTTGGTCATTACCCACACATTGCTTGGTTTTGCATATTATGAAAATATAAAAGGTCTGCCGGTGGTGATCCTGGTGATGGCCGCGATTGCGTGCTATGCGATGACCTTGGCCCCAATCACCTGGGTTTTAATTTCCGAGATTTTTCCCAATCGCATCCGCGGTACCGCCATATCCATTGCCGTTTCAGCGCTCTGGATCGCGGATTTTCTTCTTACCCAGACTTTTCCATCGCTTAAAGCTGCAGTTGGCAACGCCGGTGCGTTCTGGTTGTACGCGCTAATATGCGTAGCGGGCTTCATTTTTGTTTTTACCGCTATTTCGGAAACCAAAGGCAAATCCCTGGAGCAGGTGGAGGAAGAGTTTCACGTCCCCGTTGCACCTTCCGGATAGGCTTCCAGCCATGCGGCTCAGGCGTGTTGGGCACGGTGGCCGTCGTGGATGCGGATGTCGGCATAAATGCCATGGTCAGGTGTTGAATCGGACGGTAGGCAAGCAAAGCGGTGCCATTTATCACGCTGGCCGCCAACAGCAGCGTCAGCGTTCCCAAGGCGCGATGGCGCACCTTTCGCCGCCGGGAAGGTGGGGGTATGGCAACAGGCGACTCCGGTGTATCCAGAAAGACATAGGCCGCCACACGCAACGCGGCTACGCCACCCACAATCATGCTTAGCACGTTTACCATAATGAAAACCACGCCCGGCCATTCGCCGACCGGTTCAACAGCACGCAGCAATGCGATGCGCACGATGGCCCCCATGGTGGGGGGAAATCCGCCTAGCGATAATAGTGCCAAGACCAATACCAACGCGGACAATAATTTGTCCTTGGACCATTCCGATAATTCGCCCAGTAGCCGCGGTTTTCCACTGTCAATAATTCTTAGCGCCAGCCCCACAGCCAAACTGGCGGTTAACGCATATAACAGGATGCATCCGACCAAGTGGGCGACGGATAAGGGCTGCGGCGACACGGCTACGCCAAGCGTAAACAAGATCATAGCGGCTAAAGTACCAAGCAGATTTCCCACAACCGCCCTGATATTATTTTGCGTCAGCGCCCGTAAGCTATATAGCGCTGCCGCCATGAGCGCCACGATGGCGACAGCCAGTGCCACCACCCCGGCCACCCGGGAATTATTGCGGTCCAGCGCGAACAGCATTCGTAACAGCGCGGCCATGGATCCAACGTACGGGACCAGAAGCAGAAAAAATCCCACCTCCGCCGGTGTTTCCGCCGCCGCCTCGCCAAACCACCAGTGCAGCGGCATGCTGCCGGCCCAGAATAACATTGGCAGAAAAAACAATACCGTCAGAATTCCCGCCCACGGGTACGCGGCAGCGCGCCACCCCGGGATAACCATCCGCGTCCCGGAAAAATCCACACCACGGATGGTCATGGGGACCAGCGCCAAGAGCATAACCGCCAAAACCACCAGCAAGGTTTTATTGGTAAGCGGGATGCGTACACCATCACGCGATCCAAATGTGGAAAGCATCCACAGCGGCAGCGATCCTAAAAGCATGCAACCGGCAAGAACAGGAAAACTGGCAGCTATCGGCATAAGGCTCCACCCCACCGTGCTTAATATGATTAGGAGGCAAAATCTCCCGTCACCATGACCGCTGTAATTCCGCAAACGCCGCAGTAAAATAGCCGCTGTGGCCAGCAGCAGAATGGAAAAAGTCAGAATCCATCCCATCGGATCAAAAACCAGCTGCCCCGATAGACCATGCAGGGCCGCCGACCCGCCCGCAAAAAAACTGGGATAATTCCGCAGTTGCACCAGCGTGGCGATCACCATTCCGGTAAAACCGATCATAATGGCTCCGGACCGCGGGCGGCCCGAGGCTATTTTTTTCACCAGCGTGATCACTGCCGCCGTAAGCAGCATAATGAGCTGCGGGGCCAATATGTCAAGGGTATTCCAGTTCAGTTTTGCTGCTCCTGTGGGGTGGTTTTCCGTAACATCGTACAGTCCAATACTTTTCGCCATTGCGAGAGCCGGCGTGCCACGATGACGGTCAATGTCCGGCGCCGCCGATGGTATGCACCAGAGCTTGGAGCACCGGCGCAACGGGATTGAGCACCAGCTGCGTAGGTAGAATCCCTCCCGCCAGCAGTGCTAGAAAAACCGGCACAAACACCAGCCGTTCGCGCGCGGATAATCCATGAAAGTGCTGATGCTCCGGTCGTCCGGAGCCAAAAAAAAGCCTTTCAATGGTCCACAACAGCACCGCCGCCATGAGCACCATGGCGAGGCACATAACTATAGCCGCGAGCAAAAGTCCATGTTTGGGAAACAGCACGCCGACGGAACTGGCGGCAGCGGCATGAAACATGCCGATGGTAGCAAGCAGATCGCCGTTGAAGACCGCTAGTCCGGGCAATGCGAGAGCCGCCATAAATCCAAGCATGGAAAATATAAAAAGATCCGGAATTAATTGTGCCAGGCCGCCGAGACGCGACAAGTCCCGGTGATTGGCGCGTATTTCAATAATATGGCTGGTCCAGAGCAACGCGATGGTGGTTATGGAGGCGCCAAGACTTAACAAAAACCCGCCATTGAGTCCGGTTACATTTCCCGCGGCAACCCCCAGCACAATATATCCGGCCTGCACCATCAGCCAGTAAGCGATAACGCGCCGGAAATCACTTTGTGCCAGGGCGCATAACGCACCATAGATCACACCGGCGGCCCCCAAAATTGCCAGCGTATTCCGCCAGATCATCAATTGCAATGGAAATAGGGACACCACAATACGCGTCAACGCATAACCAGCCAGAAGAAATTGGCAAGCTAGTACCATCATGGCGGAGGGAGCAGCCGACTCCGCCACCGCATCGGGCAACCAGAAATGCAGTCCGGCCGTACCGAGGCGAATGCCTACCGCCAGCATAAAGAGCCAAAACGCCGCAGTGGTCCACGCCTGCGCGGGGCCTAGGGCCTGCCTTAACCGCGCATCCGCGGCAATCCGCGTAAAATTCAGTGTGCCGAATGCAAGACCATCTACCCCGCGCGTGGCCAGGCTGATTAAAATGCACGATCCCAGCAGCGCGGAAGAGCTGATAATCCAGAACAGCGCCAGCTTCAGGGCGGCCGGTCGGCGCCGCGTGCCGCCCCATACGCCAATAAGCAGAAAGCAGGGAAACAATGACAGCGTACTAAGGATATAAAATAAAAACAAATCCATGCTGGCGGCCGCGCCAACGCTACATCCCTCCAGCAGCAGGAGCACCACGTAATAGGCTTTGACCTGCGTATTGACGCCATAGCTGGCCAGAATGGCCAGGAGGCTTATGCCGCACAAAACCAAAATGGTCACCATCGACATGGCATCAACACCCACATGATAGTGAACATTCAAATCCTGGAACCACCGGACATTTTGCTGCAGTTGCGCCATAACCGCAAACTGCGGTGCCCAGTTGAATATCCGCCCCGCCGCCAGTGCAATAAGCATATTACCCGCGCTGACCGCCACGGCGCTAAAGCGGATAAGACGTGGACGGCTTATCGGCAGAATGCCCAATATAAACGCACCGATCAACGGCAGCACCAGCAGCCATGTTAAAATCGAACTGTAGATAAACGGCTTCAAGTCAACCTTTCCTGCCATGCTCTTTTAACTGATCCGCGACCTGCCGGATCTCCGTCATCGCGCGCGGCAATAATCCCGCACCTCCCGCCGCAGCGACGTTCTCATGTATAGCCTTCGGCTTCTTCAGCCGTACTCGGATGGCCATAATTTTGGGCCGCTCTTAAAGTTGCCCGCGTCTCCATTCATCGGCGGAGGTAGGCCGCCACCAGCGTTACGACCAGCACAACGGCCAACGCTGTCAGAATATATAAGCCCCCCCGCCGCCGCAGTGCCCGCAACCGATCCGCAGTTTGTTCGGATGGATGAATCAGGCATTCCCAGCAGGAGCTATTCAAACCGGTTTCTGCGGCGGCTACAAGGATACTGGCCAACCGCGTCAATACCGCCAAGGATACCAGCAGCCATTCCACCACCCACCGATCCACAAAAGCCGCCATGCGGCCCGCCAAAAGCACCGGAAAACCCAATGCCGCCCCAAACAAATCCGCCACATACATATCCGCCGCCAGCCAGCGATAAACCAGATTCGGCCCTGGCCTGCGACGTAATAAATCCGCATAGCGCATCCCGCCGCCGTAGACCATGGCCGCCGCCGCGAAAGCCGCAGGCCCCAGCCAAGCCAGTGGACGCAGCATCATACCCCCAAATCCCGACGGAATAGAAGCGACGCCTGCCTCCGGTATTACGCCCAGCACCTGTGTAAAGAGCCCGGAGAGATCGACAAAGGGCTCTGCGGCAAGAATCGCTCCCACCAACAATACCAGCAGCGGAAATGTCTGCACCGCCATTTCCCCCGCCTCCCAGGGTTCACCTCTGGGCGGGCCGGCAAATATCAGCCACCACCAGCGCGCCATTGCCAACGCGGTCACATAGCACATCACCACCGGAACCCAATATAAAAATCTGCCAAATTCACCGATACCCCAACCGTAGGCATGCGTGTGCAGCAGTCCCGCCTGTATCACTGCGGTCATGCCGGAAAAACCAAGTCCCCCGACACCGATAACCAGCAATCCTGTCGCACTGGCCGTAATGGGCAGATGCCTCCAACCCCCGCCAAGTTGCGTTATATCACGCTGTCCACCGTTGGCCCGCAATACCGTTCCCGCCGCCAGGAACAGACCGCCGTAAACCAGGCCGGTGAGTAGGGCGGCCAGCAGACCCGCCGCGTAATCGCCGGAGCCAAAGAATAAAAAATTCAAACCGCCCTGCGCTATGAGCAACCACGCCAAGGTCCGTTTTATATCCTTCTGCACTAAGGCGATTAACGCCGCACAAAATTGGGTCGTGGCACCCATCATGGCCAGCGTCAACGCGGCGTTAAGATTCAATAATCCGAGACTATGCACCAAGAGCAATAGCCCGCCGCTCGCAATCAGGGTGCCGGAAAGCATGGCGTTGCCGCCGGAATAACCGGTAATAGTCTCCGGCACCCAGGTGTGAAACGGAAACTGGCCCGCTTTGGACAGTGCCCCGGCCACCAGACATACCCCACCTACGCTGCGCCAGGTAAGTCCGGGGAACCAACGCCCCAAACCGGGAATCAGCGTGCTGGAGCCGGAGGCGATTCCGCCCGTGCCCAGGGACACATGGCCGAAAAGAATCTGCCGATCCAGCGGGGAACCATGCAGTGCAAAAACCGCTGCCCCCATGAGGAATAACGCATCGGCCAGCCAAAGCGGCAGCAACATCCGGCGGGCGATGACATATTCCGGCGGCCGATTGCTCCACTGCATCATGTACCAGGCGACATAAAACGCCAGTTGCAGTAATATATACACCTGCATGACATTGATAGATAGGGCCGCCAGTAACAGCAAGAATGCGGTTAGGTTGGTCATGGCAAAATAAACCGCGGGCAGCTCCCGGGATTTTAACATCCCCAACGTGTGGATCTGTGTTAACAGCGCCATAATCAGAAAAATCATGAAAAAAATGAGATTTAATGAACTGCTGGAGATACCACACTGAATCATGGTCATCCCTGCATGACCTGCGTCGCCAAGCAGCGGCAGCCAGTTAAAGATCAGAATGTGGGATTGCGACTGCCCCGGAATGCCGGCGTGCCCCAGCCGCCGGATGATCGCCACGATTGCCGTCGCCAGTGCCGCCGCCAGCGAACCCATGCCGATATAGGCCGCGGTATGCGCCGAGCGCTTCGCCGAACTAACGATAATTAAAAAGCCGCCGAACACCAATCCCGCAGCCAGCAATAAAATTGAATTGGCGAACATCAACTAATCCACCGCATCCCAATCGTACCGGAACGGCGTCGCATCCAAAAACCCTTCGGCCGCGCCGCCTCAAGTACCACTAAAGTTTAATTCACCGCCGCTCCCCCGGCTACTGGTTGTCGGACTTTAAAAAAATCGGACTTCCCCTTGCGCCAGTACCGCCCGTGCGGTAGCGTATTTTCCTCTGGCATTTTTCCGCCGCAACATTGCCGCATTTCAGGCGTTAGTATTAAGAGTATTGGCTTTTGAGATTGTGGCTGCGGTTGATGAATAATTGGCAAAGTACAAAACCGATCCTGTGGCGGCAAGGTGTTCGGGGTGCGGTGGTTGGTTGGATTGTCGTGCTGATGGTGGCGTTGGCATGGCCGCCCGGGTATAGCGTCGCCGGCATGTTTCCACCCTTGCCAGCCGCCAAGGCTTTCATCAATTTCGACGGCAAGGGTTTCATCATCCATGGTAAGCGTGTTTTTTTAGTCTCGGGAAGTTTGCAATATGCGAGGGTGCCGCGGGGCTTATGGGCCAATCGCCTGCGGAAAATGAAACGGGCCGGTTTTAACTGCGTGGAGACCTATGTTTTCTGGAATTTTCAGGAGCCGCGGCGGGGGCAGTTTGATTTTAAGGGGCGACATAATCTGCAGGCGTTTTTAACGCTGGTGAAGAAAATGGGCTTTTATGCCATTCTGCGGGTCGGGCCGTATGATTGTGCCGAGTGGGACAGCGGCGGCTTGCCGGTATGGCTGCGGTTTATCCCCGGTCTGGCCATCCGGGAATATAATAAACCATTTATTACCCAGTTGGGGTTGTATTTTCACAAGCTGCTGCCGCTGGTGGCGGCCAATCAAATCAATCGTGGCGGCCCCGTGATTATGATGCAACTTGAAAATGAGGATCCGCAAGGCTGGGGGGCGGTGCTGCCGAATAAATACTATAAATTCATGTTTGCTAAAGCGCGGCAGGAAGGTATTGACGTGCCGCTGTTTTTCAGCGGCATGCATCATGGTTTCAGCCCCGCCGGGGTAGGACCGTGGAACAGCAGCGGTCGCACTTCGCCTTGGTTTACCACGGAAATGTGGACCGGCTGGTTTACACAATATGGCACGCCGCCGCAGTCCAACGGCGGCTGGTTTGGCCCGGCCAAGCTTACCGCAGTGGCCATGTGGCGGGTCATCGCGTATGGCGGCAATGGATACAATGCGTACATGGCGGTAGGAGGGACAAGTTTTTCACATTGGAATTGCCGGGCGGTGCGGGCCAGTTATGATTTTGCCGCGCCCATCGGACAGGGCGGGGATTTGCGGCCTTTGTATTACAATTATAAGGCTGCCAATTATTTTGCCCGGTCCTTTGAGAAAATTCTTGAAGACAGCGTTAATGCCAGTGCCCACTACCGGAGTTTTGCGCCGCGCGCGGCTGTATATGCTCGCCAAAGTCCTTTTGGAACATTGGTTTTTCTGAGTAATTTTAATAATGCGCCTCTGACCACCGTGCCGCGCGGCGGGGTACCGCTGACAATCATGCCCAATAGCGTCCTGCCGATTGTTATGGATTATCCATTAAATAAGACCATGATGATTCGCCGCCTTTATGGGCAAACCCTGGGATTTCTGCGGCAAGGTAAAATCACCACCCTGGTTATGTATGGTTCGGTTGGGTCACAGGGAATGTTACAAGTGCGTACCGTATCACCTGTCGGAGAAGCTCTGCCCGCCGGATTCCAAAGGATTGGCGGCAAACCCAGGACGTTAACCTTAAGCGTAAAATTTACAGCCGGTGCGCCGCAGGTATTTACATTGTCCGTTAAAGGCGGAACACTGCGAATTCTGGCGGAGAGTTCTTCCGCAGCGAAACGCACTTGGTTTGTCAATGATCATGGAAGACCGTGGGTTATTTACGGGCCGCAGTATGTGGGAGCGATCCACACAACGTCCCATGGTTTTACGATGCAGACAAGGGAGCGGCCCGGCCGCCACATCAACTTCGCGTTGGCATTTGGGGCCGTGGGGACACCGTTGCGATTTTCAGGGCCGCCGGTCGCCGGTGCCCCGCATTTTGCCGGTGCATCTCCGCCCGCACTGCTGGGATGGCGGGTGCGTTTAGCCACCACGCCGGCCCAGCCGACATTTAACGATCGGCAATGGCTGGCGGTGCGTCGGCCCAAACCCATGGGTGCCGATGATTATCCTGGTGCGTATGAGTGGTACCGCACCAACATTACCGTTCCCGCTGCGGGCCAGTTCAATATGGCCATGAATCCGGTAAAAAATTACGGCGAGTTTTTCGTCAATGGTCGGTTAATTCAGATCGGATCGCCACGGGTAATTAGTGTGCCCCTGAAGCAGGGAAGCAATTCCCTGGCCGTCTTTACAATAGATGAGGGGCGGCCCAAAAACTGGGGTTGGATCGGCTCCTATGGGAAGGTCAATGCCCGTGGTTTATGGGGCGATGTGCGACTAAGTTTGCCGCATATTGCCAGTGTGAAACCCGTAGGCTGGATGATCACCCCATTAAAAATATCTTATGCCCAGGCGCTGGCGGCCATGCCCGGCGGCCAACTCAAACCGGCGTGGCGAAAGATCGTTCTTCAACGTGGGCAACTTCTGTGTCCGCCGGCGGTGCAATGGATGCAAGCGACGTTGCCGGGCGTGGCAGCCGCGCACATGGTGTTGACATTTCAGCATCTGCCGGTGAATTCAGCGATATTTCTCAATGGCCGGCGTGTGACGTTGTTATCTCCCCAAAAGGGACGCTTGCGTCTGGTGTTGGGTGGCGGATGGAATGTCAAAGCGGATAATACGCTGGGGATTGTCGCGGATAATCGTAGTGTCAGGAATATCCCAATTGGTCCCATATCCGTAAATGAATGGGATCAATCACCGGCGCTACCCCAGGGCGGCCTGATTGAAAACTGGCGAATGCACGGCGGCATCGGTCCGGCTGATCCGGGGCAGGGATGGAAACCTTTTACCGCCACGCCCGGCGTACCGGCGTTTTACCGCACCCATTTCAATTACCAACCGAATACCGGAGGATTGCATCTGGTATTACGGGCCGCATGGGCTGCGCTGGGTGGTGGATATATGTGGATAAACGGCCACAATCTGGGGCGCTATCCCGATCCTATTATGCCCATGGGACTGTACCTGCCATCCTGCTGGATGAAATCCGGCCGGAATTCCCTGGTGATTTTTGATGAACGTGGCGGTGATCCGCGCGGTGTGCATTTGGTTATTGAACAGCCCGCCTGCCGACGGCTTGTGCCCTTGCGATCCTCCAGACGCTAGGCACCTGTCCGCGTGATGGCCGGGATGGATTATTGGAGCATTGAAGTTGCGATCAGATAAAAACTATCGCCAATCTTTCGGTCGCAGCATCACGCCGGTAAGTGTGGTGTTGCTGATATTTCTGCTCATCGGCGTTGGGGCAGCGCGGATTCAGGCGTTGGGGCCGCAGGATGAGGGTATGTTTCCGCCTACAGCGGTGGCCAAACCTTATTTTAATTTTGATAGCAGAGGATTTATTATCCGGGGGAAACGCGTATTTATTGCCTCCGGAAGTCTGCACTATCAGCGGGTACCGCGCGCCTTGTGGGCAGCGCGGTTATTGAAAATGAAGCGGGCCGGTTTTAATGCGGTACAAACATACGTTTTTTGGAGTTACCAGGAACCACGTGCGGGACAATTTGATTTCAAGGGCCGACATAATCTGCAGGCGTTTTTAACGCTGGTGAAGAAAATGGGATTCTATGCCATCCTCCGCATAGGCCCTTATTGCAACGGTGAATGGAGCCAGGGTGGGCTCCCGGTATGGCTGCGATTTATTCCCGGTATGGCGGTACGGGAGGATGACAAACCGTTTATTAATGCGGTCAACAGCTATTTCAATAAATTACTGCCGATCGTCGCGGCGAATCAGATCAACCATGGCGGTCCGATCCTCATGGTCCAGTTGGAAAATGAGGATCCGCAGGGGTGGGGCGATGTGCTGCCCAACAATTATTACAAATTTCTCTATCACAAGTCCCGGACGATGGGCATTGATGTGCCGATGTATTTCAGCGGGATGCACCATGGCAACAGTCCGGCGGGACCGGGACCATGGCGCAGCAGCGGCCGTACCTGTCCATGGTTTACCACGGAAATGTGGACGGGTTGGTTTACGCTTTACCGGACACATCCACCGGCCTTGCGGGAAATATGCCGCCAGGCGATGTGGCACGTCATTGCCTATGGCGGCAACGGCTATGATGCCTATATGGCCGTTGGGGGTACCACTCCTTCCTATTACGTTAATAATTACTGTGGTCCAAGTTATGATTTTGCGGCGCCCATCGGGCAGGCGGGCGATTTACGGCCCTTGTATTACATCTATAAAACTGCCAATTATTTTGCGCGCAGTTTTCAGCGTATATTGGAAACCAGTATCAATGTGCGGCATCTAGCTTTCAAGGCTCCACCGGGAGTTCGTGTGTTTGAACGGAAAAGTCCCAATGGCGATATTGTTTTTTATCAAAATCTCGCCTTTCGTCCGGTGACGATTCACATGGCCGGAGGTTGTGCGGAGACTGTTGCCGGATTTCATTTGTTCCCGATTATAAAGAATTTTACAATCAACAAAACTTTTACGCTACGCGAAAGTTGCGCGCGAATCATGGGTATTTTCAGGCAGGGTGCGACCACCACATTGGTCGCCTATGGACCGCCTGCATCGCAGATCATGCTACGAATCAAAGAAACCGGGACAATGGCGGTACCAGCGAAGACCTTCCTTACCGTACCGGCGGCACCTGGACAATTACTGCTGCGCGTAAAAGTTCCCGCCGCCGGACCGGATATCTACACGGTAACGGCGGCGGATAAGACCCTACGGATTTTTGTGGAAAGCCGCGCGGCGATGTACCACACCTGGTTTCTGCATATTAACGGGAAACCAGCTGTGGTGTGTGGGCCAGATTATGTCGGCACGGCGACCAACATGAAAGGTCACATTGAACTTCATACCCAATTTCCCTTACAAGGCCAAATCCATTCCGCTAAAATTTATTTCAGCCACACCTCAAAACCTATCCTGGCTACAGCTAATATCGCGGTAAGGACGAAGGCCGCTGTTGCGGCGGTGCCCGCTCTGGGGCCATGGCAGGTGCGGCTGGCCGATGCGCCGGCTAAACCCAATTATAATGATAAATCATGGATTGCGGCACCCGATCCGGCGCAGATGGGGGTGGGAGATTATCCGGGATTGCACCAGTGGTATCGCGCTAATGTGACTGTGGCCCGCCCCGGCGCATACCGCATTTTATTCTCCCATCTGGCGGCTACCGCAGAGGTATTTGTAAATGGCAAATTAGTCGAAGCCGGTGGACAGAAAGCGGTAGAGGTCTCTCTTAAGGCTGGAGCCAATGTGTTGGCCATCATGGTCAGTTCACACGGTCGGCGAAAATTATGGACCTACATTGGACCATATCAAACGGTCTCGGCGATGGGTATTTGGGGCAAGGTTTTATTGATGCGCTTGCATACCAGGCAACTGGTGCTGAAGAATTGGCAATACCGCCTGCTGCATTTGCCGCAGGCGACCGCCATAGTGCGGGTATTAACCAATAGGAACGGCACCGGCTGGAAGAATGTGAACGGCGATGTGCTGCCACAAGTAAAAAAAACCGGAATGCTATGGCTGCGGGCCAATCTACCGCCACTCAATGCGGATCATCTGGTGCTGTCCTGGCGGCATGCGTTGTCCAATGCATTTGTCTGTTTTAATGCTGGGCGGGTGGATCTGCACGCTGCCGGGCCACAAGCGGCCAAGGCCATGCTGACATTCTGGTACGGCAAACAACCCAATATATTGAGCATTCTTCTACCGGCCAACGCCACGCATAAACTGGGGCGGGTGACCGTGCGCATTTCACGGCTGGTTCCAGGTATCAGCCACGGTGGGGCCATTATGAATTGGCGTATGCATGGCGGAATGGGGTCACCATTTGACCGTGCGCTTTGGACGCGCTTCACGCAACCACCGAATGTGCCATGCTTTTATCGCACCACGTTTAACTGGGATCCCCAAATCAATCCCGCTGACCAACTGCATATAATTTTGCGTGTCGCATGGGGCGATTTGACAGGTGGATATATGTGGCTTAATGGCCATAACCTGGGCCATTATCCTGATGCTGTTATGCGTATGGGCTTATATATTCCAAGCTGCTGGCTTAAGAGCGGAATCAATAAACTCACGATTTCCGATGCACAAGGTTCTTCGCCCCGCAACACACGCCTTGTGGTCGAACAACCCGCCAGCCGCTGGTATGCTTTACTTGTTACCCATTTCTTGCCAGCATACTAACCATTACTAGATATTCATATATACGAAAATTGAGGCGTATCGCAACTATGCACTGGGGTACGGCGTTGGCAATAAGGTATAATAAAGGTCGCTGCTAGAGTTGGTTAGGAGTGTATGTGAAAGGTTTTATAGATAAGCGGTCCCTCAAAGTGATCTTGGTGGGGATCATCGGTGTGGCAGTGGTGGTAGGCGCCATCAAAGTTTTGCACATCAGAAAAAAGACAATCCTGAACGCCGCAGCCGTTGTTAACACCAGCGATCCCAGCCGGATTCCACGGGTGCAGGTGCAAAGCGTTAAATCCGGGGCGATCGCGCGGGTGCTGGAACTTCCTGGATCATTACGCTCTTATTACAAGGCCAAATTGTACGCCAAGGCTTCCGGATATATTCAGAAAGTCCTCGCGGATATTGGGGATCGGGTAAAAGCCGGTCAATTGCTGGCGGTTATTGAAGAACCCGAGCTGCAAAAGCAATTGGCGCAGGCGCAGGCGTCATTGGCCGCGGCTGCGGCGGGCATCACGCAGGCGCAGGCACAACTGGAACAATACCAGCGCGGCCTTGGCGTTGCGAAAGGAAACTTAACCAGTGCTCAGGCGTCGTTGACATTACAGGAAGCTATTTACGCCAGTTCCAAACAGTTGTTTCATGGGCAGGCCATCAGTCAGCAGGCGTTCGATCAGGCTACCAGTCAACTCACCGGCGCCCAGGCGGGTGTGGATGTGGCACGGGCGAAAGAAGCGGCGGCAGAGGCGCTGATTCAAAGCGGCCGCTCGGCCCTGGTTCTGTCACAGGCTAACGAACAGGTGGCCCAGGCGCGGATGCAAAAATTTCAAACGCTTTTGGCTTATGACCGCATCACGGCGCCTTTCGCCGGTGTGATCACCATGCGCGGTATTGATCCCGGTGATTTTGTGCAATCGGCGGCGCAGGGAAAATCGATCAAGCCGCTGTTTCAAATTGTGCAGCAAAAACAAGTGCGCGTGTTTGTGGACGTGCCGGAGCAGGATGTGCGTTTTGTCCATGTGGGTACGCCCGCGGAAGTTACGCCGTTTGGTTATGCGAATCTGCATTTGCGGGGGGCGATCACCCGCACGGCCGATACGCTGGATGATGCGACGCGTACGCTGCGTTGTGAAATTGATCTGGAGAATCCCACGGGTATTTTGCGTGGTGGGATGTATGCGAATGTTAAAATATTTGAACAGCGGGGGCATGGCGTGGTGGTTCCGCAAACGTCCCTTATCCATTCCGGGGATAAAACGTATGTCATGCTGGTGCAACATAACCGCACGGTGGAGATCCCCGTTAAAACCGGAATATCGACCAGTCTGATGGTACAGATCACCTCCGGATTGCAAGTCGGCCAACAGCTCATTGTACGCGGACAAAATTTTGTGCAAGTCGGCGGAGAGGTTGTTCCCATTGCGCGTGCGCAGGGGTCTGCGGCATCTGGTATTAATCCGAAGACCGATGCCGCGGGATTTGCCAACTGAAATTCATGGAATCGAGAGGTTATGAAGAAAATACTTTTCGGGCTGCTGCTGAGCCTAAGCGCGTTATGTCTATCCGGGTGTTCGCAGGACTTCAAAGTCACCAGCGATCATGCCGACGTATCCTTGCTCCCGGCGGGTAAAATCACCTCCTCAACCTTTCATCTTGATCGCGCCCACGTGCCGGCCATGTACCATGAACTTATGTCCATTAATCTGGCGGCGGTGGTCAAGGTTGCCCAGGCCGATAATCTGGATATCCAAGTCGCCCGCCAGCAAGTGGAAGAATCACGCGGACGATTGGCCTCCAGCGTGGGCGCGGCTTTTCCGGTGTTGGCTCCCACGGCGATATTTAATTACAACAATGGCGTAGCCCGGTCCACAGCGGGCAATATCGTCACTGCTGATTTCAGTTCGCTTACCCCCGCGGCCGCGATTCAATGGGTGGTCAATCCAGGTCGGGTCATTTACAACATCGTTGCGGCAAAAAAGCGGCTCAACGCGTCGCGCGCCCAACAGGCATCCGTGATTCAGCAGACGATGGAGAAGGGAGCCATTGAATATTATCAACTGGTTCAGGCGCAGGCGGATGTCGTGGCGGCGCGCGATGCCGAGGCTGATGCCGAGGAACTGCTGCGTTTTGCCAAATTGCGGCTGAAGGCCGGCACGGCGATTCCCGCGGATGTGGCCAGTGCGGAGGCGGAAGTAGCCAGTCGGCGGCAAGGCGTATTGTTGGCGTTGAATCGCTTTTATCACGACTCGACAGATCTGGCGACCACGCTGAATCTGGACCCCACAGTAACGCTGGTACCAAGCGTAAATTCACTCAAAGCCAATCGCCTCGTGCGGACGAATATCTCCATTGGCCAATTGCTCAAGCTGGCGGTGGCCTATCGTCCGGATTTGCAGCGGGTGCGCGAACTGGTGCGGGCGGCGCAGGCAGAAGGTGGGGCCGTCGCCTGGGGGGATCTGGGGCCGACTCTGACCACCGGTTATACAGCTGGAGGAATTGACGGACGCTATTACAACGTCACCGGCAAAGGACCGCCCGTGAGCGAAAATTACAGCACGCATGGATTTCAGAATTTTCAGGCGGGCGGAGGCTGGCAGCTTGGATTGAGCACCTTTGGCGATATCCAAACGGCCAAGGCGCGGGAACGCATTGCGGCGATCCGCTCCAACCAGCAATTGGCGCTAGTGGAAGCCACCGTGGTCAAAGCGTTGCAGGACAGCCGAACCAACGCTGAACTGATCCCCATAGCCGCCGATCAAGTGCGTTCCGCCCAATATGCGTTGAACATTATCAAAGTGAATTACCAGGCCGGCACCGTCACCTCACTGGAAGTTCTCGTGGCGGAAAGCCAGTTGGCGCAAGCGCAGCGTGACTATGCCGCGGCCATCGCGCATTTTAACCAATCCCAGATCGCCATTGTCGGTGCGGTGGGGCTGGTCAGCGATAAGTCAATTTTGGGGGCGGCCACAATCCCAATTATGAAAGCATCATCGCCCGGAACACCACCCGCGGCAACACGGAGACAAAACGGTAGTTAATGTTGGCAGCTGTATTTTCAGCCCGCGTAATCAGGTGCTTCCAAAATTATTAAGGTCATGAAGTATGTTTAATCTTGTCCGATTGGCTCTCCGCCGTCCGATTACAATTCTCGTATTAATTATGAGCGTGGTGCTGGTGAGCATATTGGCCATCAAGGAAATGCCGCGGGATATATTTCCGGATTTGGGCGTACCGATTATTTATGTCGCGCAGCCCTATGGCGGCATGAGCCCGGCGCAAATGGAAGGGTATATTGCCCGTTACTATGAAGCCAACTTTCTTTATGTATCCGGTATCGAAAGTATTGAAACCAAATCCATTCAGGGACTGACGCTGGTGCGGTTACAATTTTACCCCGGTACCAACATGGCCCGAGCTTTGGCGCAAACAGTTTCTTACGCCAACCGTGCCAAAGCTTATATGCCTCCCGGTACGGTGCCGCCGTTTATCATGCGTTTCAGCACTGGAAGCCTGCCGGTGGGCGATCTGGTGTTCAGCAGCAAAACCCGCAGCCTGGCGCAATTGCAGGATTTGGTGCAATTCCGCGTGCGCCCATTGTTTGCCACGCTGCCCGGCGTCTCCGCTCCAGACTCGTTTGGCGCCAGCAAACGCTCCATTGTCATCAATCTCAAACCGGATCGGCTACGTGCTTACGCCCTCACACCCGATCAGATTGTCGCCGCCGTTAAAGCCGCCAATGTGATTGTCCCCTCCGGCAATGTCCAAATCGGCCAGGAAACGCCTCTGGTGCAGGCCAATGCGGTCGTGGGGCATATTCAGAGTATGTTGACTATACCGCTGAAGTTCGGCACCACGCGGACCGTTTATCTGGGGGATGTCGCCAGCGTGGAGGATGCGTCGGATATCACGGTGGGCTATGCGCTGGTCAATGGTCGCAAAACCATTTACATGCCGGTGACGAAACTTTCGGGCGCTTCAACCTTGGCGGTGGTGGATACCGTGAAGGCCAATCTACCGAAGTTTCAGGCCATGATGCCCAGCGATGTGAAGATTCGCTTTGAGTTCGATCAATCCCCTTACGTAACCCGCTCCATTGCCAATCTACTTAGCGAGGCGGCGCTGGGCGCGGTGCTCACCGGCCTGATGGTGCTGCTGTTTCTTGGTGATTGGCGCAGCACGGTTATTGTGCTGATCACGATTCCCATCTCCCTGCTCTGCGCGATGGTGGCGCTATGGATCACCGGACAAACCGTAAATCTCATGACGCTCGGTGGCTTGGCCCTGGCGGTGGGTATTATCGTCGATACCGCCACCGTGACCATTGAAAATATGCACACGCATCTGGACCGCGGCAAAAGCATCGCCCGGGCGGCGTTGGATTCCACCATTGAAACAGATCTGCCCCGGCTGCTGGCGGTGTTGTGTATTGTGGCCGTTTTCATCCCAGCATTTTTCATGCAGGGGGCACCACGGGCGCTGTTTATTCCACTTTCGCTGTCCGTGGCGTTCGCCATGGGGGCATCCTACCTGCTTTCCAGTACCTTGGTACCCATGCTTTCCATCTGGATGCTGGGAGAACAGAAGCCCCATGCCCCGCACGCCGGGAAATATTCCTTCGCCGCATTTCAGCGGCGTTATAAGCGTGTGGTGCAGGCACTTACCGCCGGACGCATCGTTCTTCTGGGAGTCTATTTTTTGGTTTGCGGTGCCATCATTATTCTCGTCACGCCGCGCATCGGTACGCAGATTTTTCCCACGGTATACAATGGGCAATTTGAAGTGCGTCTGCGTGCCCCAACCGGCACGGACATTGATTCCACACTGCAAATAACCCGTCAGGTCCTGGCGGAAATCAAGCGGCAAGTCGGTCCAAAAAATCTGGAACTTACGCTTTCTTATGTGGGTTTGCAGCCGGCGGATAATCCCATTGGGCCGATTTATCTCTGGACCGCTGGACCCGAAGACGCCGTGCTTGACGTGCAGTTGCATGATCACGCGCCGGTGGATATTCAAAAGGTGGAAAACGCACTACGTCTGAAACTCGCATCCCTTGAACCGGGAGTACGTTTCAGCTTTGATCCCAGCGATATTATTAACCGGGTCATGAGCTTTGGTGCCTCCAATCCGGTGGAGGTGGATGTCAGCGGGCGGCATCTGAAGGATGATCTGACGTTTGCCCGGAAAATCAAGGCTAAACTTCTGGGTATTGACGCCCTGAAGGATGTACAAATTGAGCAATCCGTAAATTATCCCACGCTGAATCTGGATATTGATCGCGCCCGGGCCGGGCTTTTTGGATTAACCACCCGCAGTATTATGGATTCGGTTTTGGAGGCCACGGCCTCGAGCCGCTATGTAACGCCGATTTTCTGGGCCGATCCGCTGACCGGAATTTCCTACCGGATGCAGGTGCAGGTGCCGCAGCGGAAAATGAAGTCGCTGCAGGCGGTACAGAATATTCTGGTCGGGGCTTTGCATGGTCAGGGGGTTTTGTTACGGAATATGGCGTCGGTTAAACGCGCTGTTTCCGTGGAAGAGTATGACCGGGTCAACATGCAGAGGGAGATTTCCATTACCGCCAACGTGAATTCAGATAACCTTGGCGGTGTGGCCGCGCGGGTACGCTCAGCCATTGCCGCCGTCGGAAAACCACCGCACGCGACAACCGTCCATGTTGCCGGTCAAATTCCGATCATGGAACAAATTCTCTCCGGTCTGGGCATTGGGCTATTAGCCGCCATCGTCGTGATATTCCTGATGCTGGCCGCCAACTTCCAAAGTTTCAAACTCGCTGTGGCAATTATTCTGACCATGCCGGCGGTGATTGCGGGCGTGGTATTGGCGCTATATCTCACCGCTACAACCTTGAATATCCAATCCTTCATGGGGGCCATTATGGCGGTGGGTATCGCCGTGGCCAACTCCATTTTGCTGGTGACGTTTGCGGAACAATATCGCCGCGACGGAATGGACAGCGTTAGTGCCGCGGTGGAAGGCGCCGGCAGCCGCCTCCGGCCCATTCTTATGACCAGCATCGCCATGATCGCGGGTATGGTTCCCATGGCCATGGGCCTCGCTGAAAGTGGTCAGCAATCGGCGCCCATTGGCCGCGCGGTCATCGGCGGATTGGTCTTTGCGACAATGACCACGCTGCTGGTTTTACCCTCTATCTATGCGGTACTGCAACGCAAGGCCCAGATTAAAACCGTCTCGCTGGACCCGGATGACCCCAGCGGAGCCTTTTATGAAGTCCCGCTCCGTCATGATTGACACAACACGACGATGTAACAGTTTAGCCCCTGCGTGTCGCATCTAGGGACAGTCGCGAATGCCATTAACTTAAGCCGAAAAAGGAATGGAATTAACGGCATTTGATATCTCCTCCGCGAGCGATCATCGCCTCGAGTTCAGATCTTGGTCGTGTCATGAAACTGTAGCCATAGGAATCCAGGGACAGTCGCCTGTTTCTTGACATCCGCCCCGGATGGTGTTACATTGTTTTTCATGCCTCGAACTGCTCGCATTGTCATCCCCGATGTACCCCACCACGTTACCCAGCGTGGCAATAACCGCCAAGCTGTCTTTTTCGTTGATGATGATCGCCGTGCCTACCTTGGCATATTGGCCGAGGAAACAGCCGCCGCGAATGTGGCGATCCTCGGCTTCTGCCTGATGACCAACCATATTCACCTCATTGCCACACCGCACCGTACCAATGCTTTGGCGCGGGCCATCGGACGGGTGCATTTCCGCTACGCCCAATATATCAACCGTCGGCATAACCGCTCCGGCCATCTCTGGCAGAATCGATTTTTCTCCTGCCCTTTGGGCCAACACCATTTTCTGCGGGCCATGCGTTATGTGGAACGAAACCCGGTTCGCGCGTCCATTGCCACTTTGGCATGGGAATATCCCTGGTCCAGCGCTGCGGTACATGTTGGCCAGGCGATGCCACAGAGTTTCCCAAAAGATTTAATCAGTACCACCGGCTTCAAGCCGTCCCCGGAGGCGTGGCAGGCTTTCCTCCGGCAAGCCGACGATTCAAGGGACATCACCACTCTTCGCCGGGCCACGCAAACCGGCAGGCCGCTGGCAGGCGACAGCACCATGAGCAAGTTCGAGAAACTTGTCGGGCGACGTCTGCGGGCACTACCGCCCGGAAGGCCACGAAAAGATACCGCAACCTGATCCGCAAGGGCATAGCCCGCCGCAGACCCCGCATGTAATAGGTGACTGTCCCTAGTATTCCTAGTATTCCTAGTATTCCTAGTATTCCGTATTCATTGTTCTATGTTGTATATTTCCACGCCGGCAACTTTTACTGGTCTGGTATGTAAATGGCTTAAAAGCGACTGACAGTGCTTGATATAGAGGTCGCTGACGATAAGCGCCGAAACTCCCTTGTCTCGGGCGAAACGCTTAAATTGTTCATAAAACCCCTTTGCGGCAAATCCACTGTACAGGTCGCTGACGACAGCATCGCGCCAAGGGCTGCCAAGATAGAAATACCCGCCGGCGATGCTGTAGTAGAAATTGTCCTCCGCCTGCCATACGAGGCTGTCCCCGTTAATTCCATAGGGAAGCAGTATCACATTCTCGCCTTTATGGATGTATGATTTGTATAAGTTGCTTGCGAAGAATACCGGGTTGTCAGGGGTACTCGCGAATTGATCGCCCAAAATATTCGGCATTAATGTAATAATGCACAAAGCCAACAGGATCCACTTGAGATAATGCGGTTTGGTCGCCCCCCAAACGGCAACCGCAACGGATATTGCTATGTATGCGTATAAGCAAAAGCGGGCCGGAATGGCCTTGTTTAACACCGGTATATGAAACAATACCCAATAAGGCAGCCCGATTAAAGTGCCATGGCCATATACCACCAGATGGGAGCCGAAGCTCAGTACCAGTGCGAGAATCATGATAATCATGATCAGTTTGCCAAACGGACGTTTTCTAAATTGGATGAAAAACAAAGCCATGATCAACAAGATCACAGGTCCGAGATAATCATCAAGTTGCCATCCGTTCAAGTGGAGAAACGCCTGGTGTAACGCCGTTCCTCCCAGCCAAATAAATGGTGAAGGAATGACAATGCTCATCAGATCATTCGAAAAATCAATTGGTTTATGGATCGCCCCGATAAAGGCACCCGGGCCGAACAACCCGTAGTAAATAAACGGTGATGCCAGCACCGTCGTAATGATAAGGCTCATGAATGATAGTCCGCAGAGGCGGATCAACTTTGTGTAAATGGCGGTGTTTCTATACAGGTAAAGCGACGCCAACACGGTTATGCCCGACATCAGTACGAATGTGACAAATATTTCGTCCGTCGTGTAGAAAAGACTCGTTAAAATCAATGAGGACGACAGAACAAACCGCCGATCGCTTATTTCAGATTTCGCGTACTTGATCGAAAGCAAAATCAATATTGGCAACGCCCACAGGGTAATGAGGGATGGCTTTCCGTTCATGTCATACATCACATACGGGCAATAGGCAAATATCCATCCTCCCACGAAGCTTGGGTAAAAACGACGTGTGATTTCGTAGCATAGCAAATAGGCGCACCACCCATTAGTAGTCAAAGCCAATAAAATGCTGGCGTTGTAGGTCACGATTGGTCCAAAAAGATAAGTGATTGGCGCGTAAATAATTGCTGTGAAGGGCGTTGCAACGGCCATGCCAAGGTTTTGGCCGGTTGGTGCCCACACCTTGTACGACATCATCGGATTGATCAGGTGGGAGATTGCGTAGGGCCACCAGGCATAGAACCACACCCACTGGGAGAAGTCCGGTATACCCCAGCTCTGGGTCAGGATGCCATGTGCCATATTAAAATGAATTTGCGCCAGAAAGAGGCAGGAAAATGTGGCAAATAAAACCAACGCGGCAATTGCGTGCCGCGCCGCGTGGAATGTACGTAAAAACCTGGATAAGATAATTAAATTCCCCCTGTTTTACGCCTAAGACCGCCCGCTGTCGTTGGCTTATTATTCGAAACATGTTACCCAACGCAGCCACGGCGGTCAAAGCAATATTTTCGTCGTTATGATCGTTGTTGTGCCTACCGATCATCGCCTTAATTAGGTGTCCGCGCTATGAACTCCGTCTTCCATTGGTAATAAGGAATATGAGAATGTGTTGCCGTCGCAAACACAAGGAGAAAAGCGATGGCGATACAATGTACGGGTAAAGCATCCTACCCGCTTCGGGAGGGGCGGGAATTCTGGGCTTTGGCGTTGGAGGGTTTGCCATGATTCCACTGCCGAGCCTGCGGGATAATGAAATTTATTGGGCTAAACTCCGGCTTATGGAATCGTCAGCTCGCCTACTCCCAGCCGGTGATGGCGAACCACCATCACCCGCACCTTGCCCTGATTGGGCAGGCGCGGCAAAAGAGCTCCAAGGTCGGCAAGTGTGCGAATACGATACGGTCCGAACTGCACCAGTACATCGCCAGGTTTGAGTCCCGCCTGCGCCGCCATGGAACCAGCGATGACCTTCGTAATTAACAATCCGTTTTTCACGCCAAGATTAAACTTTTCTCCCAATTCCGGTGTTACCTGCGCCACCACACAGCCCAACACGCCCCTGACGTCGCGGATGACCCGTTGATCCAATTGCTCCTGGGGAGTTGGCGGAGCGGGGCTGACCGGGTAGCGGCGCACAGTGCCATTGGCAAAATCCACCTTTACTTGCTTCTGGCGTAATGATACGTCCAATAAGGCCGCGTACGCATCAAGAATATTGGGAGTGGGAATGCCGTCAATGGAAGTCACAACCGGACTGCGGGTACCGGCGAGCACAACGTGTTGTTGGATTGTCGCGGGAGGTTGAAATGTTCTGATTCCCGCAAATGTAACGGGAATCAAAACCCCGTTGGCTATTTCCGGATTCATCAGGGTGCTGACGAGTTGATATAACCGATTAACGCCGATGGCAAAACCGATGTTCTGGGCGTTTCCGCGGATGGCGGTGTTAATGCCGATGACTTGGCCATACGCATTGAGCAGCGGCCCACCGGAATTGCCGGGATTGATCGCGGCATCAGTTTGAATGAGTTTTTTCAACGGCACCGGATTGCCCGGTTCGTGAATTTCCCGTCCAATGGCGGAAACAATTCCGGAGCTGACACTTTGACTGAAACCGAAAGGATTGCCCACCGCGATGGTTGGCTCACCAATCATCAGTGCCGCCGAATCTCCCAGGGTCAGCGTTGGAAAGCTATGGCCGGGAGCCGCGGTAATTTTCAAAATAGCCAGATCGGCCTGCGGATCGTTGCCGACAACATGGGCGGCATATTTTTTGCCATTGGCGAGGGTCACGGAAATCTGCTTAGCCTGATCCACCACATGGTTGTTGGTAACCACATAGCCGTCTTTTTGAATGATAAATCCACTGCCTAAAAAGTCCGCCGGTACATGAACAATTTCCCCAAATCCCGGGGCCAGAAACATATTGCCGAACACATTGACTTGCCGGGTAATTACTTTTTTTGCGGTAATGGAAACAATCGCTGGTTCGGCATGCCGGATAACCTGGACCGTAATGGTATCACGCAGATTATGGGGGTTTATATGCGGTTGCCATGTCGCGGCGGAACACCATCCCGCCGCAGACAATGTGATCAGTATGGTCGTGCCTATTCTTCGGATCAACATCGTTGTATCTCCATGAACCTCATTGTGTATGTCATACCGGATATTGGGCTATGAATCCACCAGAGAGATGTTGGCGCGATGGCTATCGCGCCAACATGTTCATCCCAATTCTGTTGCGTCGGCGAACAAAGGACGGAAAACGCAATGTTTTCCACCCATACTTCGGCGGCATCCTGACCCGGCACGAGTAAAACCATGAGATTTTTATCAGCTCTGACGGCGGCCCGCCATCAATGCTTCGCCTTCGGCTGCGGAATATACGGCACCGCCACCGAACGCTGGCTGACGCCCGGATTGGACATATTCTCCTCATGCGGCAGCGTGGTCAACGACTGATACACCAGATGCACCTTGTCCAAATGAGATTGCAGATTTGGTGGAATCGGTATGATCATCGGCGGTGTCGGCGGACGGTTGAAGTTGAAACAGTCGTTCATATCGTTGGCACGCAGATCACGCAACGTCAGATTTTTCAGATGCCAGCGATCCTCAATGAACTTCAACACTGATGTAAAATCATAAGTAAAATGCGATATGTAGTGCCGCTTGGCGTAAGGCGATATCACAATCATGGGAACACGCGGTCCGTAGCCGTAGGCGTCCACCTCCGGTGGCGGAACGTGATCATAAAAACCGCCGTAGTCATCCCAGGTGAGGAATATGACGCTGTCATGCCAGTACCGGCTTTGCATCACGGCATTGATCAGATGAGTTACGTACCACATGCCTTGTGCAATGGGTTCAGGCGGATGCTCGCTATTCTGAAAATCCGGAATAAGCCACGATACCTGCGGCAGCTTGCCATGCTGGAGCGCCTGATAAAACTTTGTTTGCGGCATCAGATGGGCCATCATTTTGGGGTTGTCACGGATTTCCTTGAATCCCGGCATCGGATTCCACAGGGTAAACTCCCGGGGATTGGGATAAGCGAGATTAGCCAGGCTCGCGTTAACCGCACGGGCATCGGAGGGAAGCGGTTGGGTTTCAACATAATAGCCCCAGCTTACATCTTTGCCGGTAAATCTTTTAACAATAGAGATAAAGCTGAAACCATCTCTGTCATCGGTTTCTTTTCTCAACTGTGCCAGCGAGCCGATGTTGTTGAGTTCCTTCGATTGAGCTGCGACCGTATAGACATGGTTGGGGGAACTGCCGCTCATTTCCGAAGAGAAAAACCGGTCACAGAGCGTGTAGGCGTGGGCGTATTTCCAATAATTGGGAATATCCGTCTGATTGTAATAGCCCATGGTGTAGGGTGTGCCTTCCGCCCACACAAATCCGTCCATTTTGCCACTGTCATAGCAGGCGTGCGCCGATTCCCAGCTATGATGCAGATCAATGAGCGGCTGTCCGGGCGGCATGTGAAAAGGTTTTATGCACGGTCGGCCGCCGGGACGCTTCGCCAAAGCGGTGTCCGGTGGAATGCCGTCCGCACCCGGAAACGTTCCGAAGTAATTGTCAAAGGAATGATTTTCCTGGATGATCCAGATTACATGCTTGATTTTCTTGATGCCGGTCATCCACGCCAGATGGGCCGGCGGAGACATCACTTTGGCTGCGGCCCGCACCCGCGCGCCGGCGCCAAGCACCAGCATCAGTCCTCCGACAACCACCAGCCATCGCCACAATTTTGAATTCTTTGACATATAGGTATCCTTTCTTAAAACATACCATTCTGATTGCTGAAAAACACTTCATTCCAAATCTGTTACGCTCGCCAGAGCGTTTCGTTGTTCATCGTACCAGCCCGGACGGTGGCCGATCTTCCTTTGCCGACGCCCATTCCTTATTGGGCTTATGGCCCATGCGGAAATAAAGTTCTCCGCCCGCCACAATATCGGCATGGGTAAACCATGAGCGGGTCAGCTCCCTGCTGTTGAGTTTGGCGCTTTGAATGTAACAATTCTCCGGCGAATTGTTTTCGGCAATGATGGTAAACGTGGTTTTGGTGAGCGGATTATTTATTTTGACGCGATGGACCAGCGGGCTGCCGATCACATACACACCCGTTGCCGCGTTGACCGGATAAAACCCCATCGCTCCCATGGCAAAGCAACTGGAGGTCTGGCCGATGTCATCATTGCCGGGAATACCATTGGGTGTGTTGTTATAAAGGGCCAGCATTTTGCGCACCCAATACTGCGTTTTCCACGCCGCTCCGGCAAATGGATACAAATACGGAATATGATTGCTCGGCTCGTTGCCCTGCGCATCTTGGCCGATCATCCCGGTGATCGCCGGCAGTGTATTAACGACTCTGGATGGCGCGGTGAACAGGGCATCAAGCTTGGCGATAAACGGCGCATCGCCGCCATAAAGATCGATCAGCCCCTGCACATCCTGCATAACATTAAACGAGCTTTGCCAGGCATCGGCCTCGGTATAATCCTGCCAGTATTCCTCATCCGGGCGGAACGGCTCTCGCCACTTTCCATCCGCCAGTTTGCCGCGCATAAAACCCGTTTTGGGATCAAAGACGTTCTTATAGTTCTGGCCCAGCTTGCAAAACATTTTCGCATCTTCATGTTTGCCCAACAATTCCGCCATGGCACCCACACACCAATAGTCATACGCATAATCCAGCGTGCGCGACACCGATTGCTTCCCCGGAGCGCTTCTCATCTCGCGGGGTGTGGCGGGGCCTGAAATCACATAGCCATACCGACGGAATTCTTCCTGTAATTCCTTATTGCCATTGTAAACGGCCCCCACCATGGCCGTATCCCGCATGGCGGCATACGCGGCTTGTACATCGTAACCCCGGAATCCACGCGTGTAGGCACCTAAAATCATGGCCACCGCGTGGAACCCGGTCATGGCCCAGGTTTCATTGGCCCATAACGGCCAGATCGGCAACGTATGCTGATTTAATTGCCGATAGTCCGCCAACAACGTATTGACGATGTCATTGGTGCGCTGCGGATTGGTCAGCATGATAAAAGGAAATTCGCCCCGGAAAATATCCCAGATCGAAATGGCGGTGTAATTGGTAAAATCGGGATGGCGATGGTTCTTATGGTCTTCGCCGCGATAGGTTCCGTCCACATCGTTAAATGTGGTCGGCCCCATCATGCAATGATAGCCGGCGGTATAAAACGTCTGCGCAAGTTCTGGCGTAGGCAGTTGGGCGTCCAACACACCCAGTGTATGATTCCACGTTTGCTGGGCCTGCTGCTGAATCGCGTCAAAATCAAAGTGCGGAATTTCCGCCCGCAAATTCCTGCGGGCGCCTTCAATGCCCGTGCCAGAGATTCCCACCTTAATTACCAGCGGCTCATCCGATGTGGTTTGATAATTGAACACGGCCTTGAGGCGCGGGCCTGGCACCGAGCCAACATTCCCGGCTTGCACTTTTCCATTCCGCTGCACTCGGCAGGAATCAAAGGGCCGCGAAAATTCCAGCACAAAATAAACCTGCCGATCTCGCGCCCAGCCATGCGTGCCACGATAACCGCTGATGGTGGTGGCGTTTTCAATATTTAATTGCGCTTCGTAAACCGTCTCGCCGATCAGGCCGTGTACCAGATCAACAATGACATGGGCCTGATTGCTGTTGGGAAACGTATAGCGGTGCATGCCGCAGCGCGCGGTGGCGGTAAGCTCCGCCACGATGCCGGAATCCTCCAGCAATACCCGGTAGTACCCCGCCCGGGCGGTTTCGTGCTCGTGGGAGAACCGCGAGCAGTAACCTTTTTCGCGCGCCATCCAGCCGGAATTCGGCCCCAAGGCCTGAATCTGCGCTTCATGCTCAAAGCCGGGCGAACCGGCGTTCCACCGTACCGGGCCAACCCCCGGCATCAGCAGTACATCGCCGAGTTCCCGGCCGCCCGTGCCGGAAATATGCGTGTGGCTGAAACCGTTGATGGTGTTATCCCCATAGTAATAGCCGCCGCAATGATCCTGGTCGTATATGACTAAGTCCGTTCCCAGTCCGCCTCGATACCATTTGGCCACCGCAGGCCCCGCCGTATCCGGGCTAAGTTGCACCAGACCAAAAGGCGTAGTGGCTCCGGGAAAGCAGTGAATGTACCAGCCCGTGCCGATCATGGGATGCACCTGCCCGGAAAACCGGCCCAGCGTCAGGGTGTTACCTGTGGAATTCGCGACGCCGCCGGTGTTCGCGAATCCCGATTCCGTAGCGCAACCGCTCATCAGCGATCCCACCGCGGCGGCTCCCGCCGCCGCCATGCAAGATTTGAGAAAATCACGCCTTTGAAGACCATGTACACCGTGCTGCGCCATGAACTAGTCCTTAGATGCAAATACTGTAACCGTTCACTATATTTCAAACCATATTGTTAACAACGATTCTATTGGTTGCGGAGGAAGAAGAATGATCAAGCATTGCGCCCGATCGGTTCCCCAGCAGATGGCAGTTGGCGATCTGGTAGTTGTCGCAACCTTTACCGATCACGATCCCATAGTCGTTGCCATAGTCGCGCCCGCTACCGCCGAAACCGGACCCGCCAAAAAAATGATTGATCATCATGCCCGTGACATGATTACCAATGCTGATGGCTGCCATTTTATTGTGAACACCCTCGCCGCCCTCCACCATGATATTTTTCGCCGGGGCGTTTATCGACAGACCGTTTTCTCTGCAAAAATTAATCTGCAGCCCGATAAATTGAATGCCGTCAATCAGACCGGTTCCACCTATATACACACCGCTTTTGATATGGCTGCTGGCCCAGCACTGCGTGAAGGAACATCGGGCCACCGCACCGCCTTGCGGCGATATGTTGATGCCGGTGGTCGCGGTATCAAAAAAGGTGTTGATGGCATTGACTGAAAAAACTCCCCGGCCCGCGGAGGGTGCAATCAATAAGTCATGGTTCTGCTTCATAATATTACTATTGGCTATCTGCAGCGCGCCGCAGTTCAGAGCTTTTATCCCGCTGTTGGGCGTTACATGAGGAACATACATCACCGCATTATCCACCGTCATTCCGCCGGCATAACCATCAACGATGAGGCCGTTGGAATCACCGGATTGCGGCAATTGCCAACTGCAATCCCTTATCAGCCCGACATTCCCTAATGCCATGATTCCGTTGTAATAAGTTGAAAAAAGGCAGCGGGTGATGTTCTCGGTGGCGCATTTTGTGGTCACCAGCGCCCCACTGCGGGCTTGGTTCGAACCCATAATCGTCATATCCGAAAGCGCCAACATATTGCCGGAAAATGAGAAAATGGAGGCATTGGGTTGATCGGTGATCAGAAATGTAACATCCTGCCCGGCCCCGGCCAGCCACACGCCGCGTCCGGCAAAGTTCCCACTTATGGCTGACGAGACCAAGAATCTGCCCGCGGGAAAAATAAGTTTATTACCCACGGCGGAGGCCTGGTTCACAGCTTTTTGAATAGAAGCCGTGTCATCCGTGTTGCCATCGCCACGGGCGCCGAACTTACGCACATCAAGATACGGTTCACCGACGTTGCCGCTTATCGGTTCCGGAGGCGGTGCCGCCGCCATGGCCAAGCCACCGCCCATGATCGGGGCCGCCAACCCCGCGATCCCGACAGCCGCCGTACCCAGAAAATGCCGCCGGTGTACAATCCGTCCCGGCGCGACGGGATTGAGGTTCTGATTTTCCTGCGACATGTAATCTACTCCTTGAAAAGGTTCCATGTTTTCCAATATAGTAGAAAAATGACGCCGCCAGCAACATTGAGTTCGCAAACTTGGCCATCATCAATTTCCTGAAAAATGAGCCATTATAATTTCGGCGAGCATTACGCATGGCGAAAACGGGAGCCTATCCCGCATTTCGCACCAATCATTCCGCACGCTATCGACTGCGATGCGCCTCACGGTACAGCGTATTAAGCTGCGACGGTGTGACATCCACATAATCCGGCCCCAGTGTCTTAAGCAACTGGTGCAGACCATGCATGCTGTTGAACCAATTGATGATGAAGACACTCATAAACGCCGGGCGTGTTTTGCCGACATGGGCGCGGATTTGTTTGACCAAATAGGGTATCTCTCTGGCCTTATTCGGAGTCCAATTGGTGCCGGCCCGAAAAACCACCTGCCCGCTGGGCAACCTGTAAGTGATATGATGATACCCTTTTTCACCAGGCCAGCCGTAATCCGGCATCAGAAACTTCACCCGCGGCAGCGCCGCCGCCACCTTGGCGATGTCCCGCACTTGCTTGGCCTGATCAGCAAAAGCCTGATGCACGCGGAGGGTTTTCATATCCATCCTCCGCATGTAGCGCCAGGTCCAGCGATAAACACTCTGAAACGCGGCCTGGCGATCGCGCAAACGGTCCGCCCAGACGGAGGGGTACATGTAACCAATGCCGGAAACACCGGCCAAAAATTCATCCTTCGGCCCGGCGTGCTGATAGTACCACCGCGCAATCGTCGGGGCCACATCAATAAGCGTCGGCCCCATGGCCCAACCCAGTGCAAATTGGCCATGGTACGGGCTGTTAAACCACTTCCGGAAAAAGTCCTGCCACGTATTGAGGTTGTCGCCGTCGGATATGGTCAGCGATATATAAACCTTGGAGCGATTGAGCTTCGGCGGCGGGGCGAATTTCTGCCGCAGTGATTTCAGTGGCACGCCGCTGAACACTGAGAGATTATGCACCGTTGTACTGACCACCGTTACTTTGCCGAATTCCGATGCCAGCTTCACGCCGCCGCCTTCCCCCAGACCCATGCCGACGCCGTTCCACCCGAAGCCGCGCACCACACCGTCCAGCGGAGTGGCGGCGAAAAGTTTCTCTATTTGCCTTTTTTCACCGGCCATGTTCGCGCCGGGTTCCCGCTGCGCCAGACGCCCGGTGACCCAAAAGGTTATGCCGCGCGCCGCGATAATCTGATCCGCCGCGCCATTCTTGAGTATGGATGGATCCAAGCACAGAAATAAATACGGATTCATGCGCGGAGCCAGTTTGATTCGCAGATACCGTAATGCCGCCACGTCATTCTTAAACTTTCCGCGCAAATCCACCTTGATTGGAAGACGCAACCGCCGCGCCAATTGCGGCGTGGCCACCACCAGATTGTCCACCGTCGCTACATCCACGGCAATATCGGGTGAATCAAAAACCTTGGGATCCGGAATCACCGCGCCATGGATGGAACTGCGGAAAATCTTCACCAATGACAGCGGATTTTTAACCTCAATCGGCTTGCCGGTCGCGCCCTGCTTTTCCATCTGCTTAAGCCAGAATATATCATCCGGTCCCCACACCAGATAGATTCGCGGCTGCGCGCGATTCACAGGGCGTGGCAATAAATCCGGGCAGCGTACCGGGACGTCACATCCCCTTTTAGCCGCGTGTGCTTGCACCGCGCGTTTTGCGCGGAAAATCCACGGGTGCCCTGAAAAATTGCTGCGCACGCGATTCACAATGCCCTGCAATGTCACCAGCAACCGCTGCTGGGCCGCAGGTAGTTTACTAATGTTGGCCACATACAAGTGCCGCGCTGGCGGCGGCATTTTCGGCTGAAAGGTCGGATATGGCCGGGCCACTTTGGGCAATACCAGGTTGCGCGGGGAAGTAACCGTTCCGGCCAATGCCGAGCCAGCCGTTCCCAAGCCAATAACGGCCACACCAAGGGCCAAAAGCGGAACCACCGAGATGAACTTGTGTGCCAGTTTTTGTCGGGATTGGCCATTTTCCCGCACATGACGGGGGGCAGGCAAGATGCCTGCGTTACGTACCACAGGCGTCCCGCCTGCCCCGAATGCAGGCAGCATCCCGTCACGGTCGGGCAATAACCGCCAGCCAACGCTACGCAGTTTGCGGTTTCCCAATAAAAACGGGCGCACCGAGGTGAACTTGTGTTTCATGTAAAATCTCCGCTTGGAAACGAATAAAAATAACCACTGCGGCCAAAACCGGTAACCGTTCACGCACGATGTTTTTTGCGTATCCATCACGCGCCGCGGCAGACCGAGCCGCGACCGTAAGGGAGTGGTACCGCCGTGCACGCATACCGAGTTCGGAAGGCCGAAAGGCCGTGAACGGTTACCAACCCCGGAGCCTTGGCCTTCAAAATACCCACTCTCTAACAACTCCATTTCCCCAGTGGAGTGAAACGGGGACGCAACTAGTTGCATGGCCGGAATGAAGACTATTCTGAAGACTATGCCGCGTTTGCGCGCGTGATGCTGGATGCTTTTGAGCGTGTGCCATTGCGGATCAATGATTGAGAGAATTGGGCCGCAGTATTATTGGCCAGTTACCAATGTGCAGTACAAAGCTTTGCAAGCCGATTCCCTTGGCTCGCCACCGTCGGGAGGCTATACTAATTCCATCAGCCCGGCGCAGCCGTCGGCCGGCTCAAGCGCGACGTTGACGTTTACCCCGCTGATCGCGGGCTATTGGTAGGTTTCAGCGTCTTGTGGGTGTCCGCGCTATGAACTGCGTCTTCCATTGGTAATAAGGAATATGAGAATGTGTTGCCGTCGCAAGCACAAGGAGAAAAGCGATGGCGATACAATGTACGGGTAAAGCATCCTAAGGACGTAGACCGGAGTGCTGGTACGAATGAAATATAAACTTGGCGTTGTCGCTGGGGACTGCATATTAACACCGCGTGGCATAGCCGCGCTCAAAGGTCATGCGGAAACGCTCCGTTGGCGCGGAGATAACGCCGCAAGGGCGCGGACCCTATGGCGGACACGGATTTTTACCGCTTGGGGTAGGGGCTCCTGGCCAGGGAAGTTTGGATCTTTGTGTAATTCCCATTCTCGGCCTGGACTAATTGGAAAATTGTCCGCCCTCGCCGCGCTGACTCTGGTAGCAACGGCTGGCGGTATAAATGCCGCGCCGCTATCGGCAGCAGGTCCCGCAACCACCGCCAAAGATAAAACCATGCCAACGCCGACCGACCTGCGGATCAACGCGATTCTTAAAGCGTTGCGGACCCGCGGAGAGAGTCTCCATAATTTTCAGGCGCATTTGGTTGTGGGCGTAGATCATCTGCGTACCGCTGAAAAAGATATGAACATCGGGCATATCTGGTATCAGCGCCGTCGGGGAGAAACCAGGTTTGACATCCGGTTTAACACGCTGGTGGTCGATGGGGCCATTGCCAAGCGTCATGCCGATCATGACATTGTTTTTGACGGCCGCTGGCTCATTGACCGCAACGGCAGCGCGAAAATATTCCGCAAAATTGAGATTGCCCCGCCGGGGCACAAGTTTAATCCCCTGCGGCTTGGCCAGGGGCCGATCCCCATTCCCATCGGGCAAAAGCCCGCAGAAGTGGAAAAGGAATTTCATCTGCGGCTGCTGGCGAATAAGACCATGCCGCCGCATACAGTGGGCTTGCGGCTTATCCCCCGTGACAAGGCGGAGTTTACATTTGTGAAAGTGGATTTCTGGATTGATACAAAAACATGGTTACCTGTGAAAATTGTCCGCACCGCCCCCGACGGTACTCCGACCACCGCCGCATTAAGCAAAATTGTCATCAATCGCGCACTGCATCATCATTTTCACCTTTCGCCTCCCGGAACGGGCTGGACGGTGGAAATCCGGCATTATCATAAAAATTGACGCGTGATATTCTCATCCGCCAAAATAATTCGGGAGAATTTTCTTTTTGCTGCTGGGCGGATTCTGCGCAATCAAGGCGGGATCTGTGGTGACGATAATCATGCCCGCCATGGCGCCGGGAAATCCATGCACACCCGGGCGATGGGCCGGCTGCACGCTGTGCTGATAGATTTTTACAAGAATGGCATGAACCGGACAATAGTAACTGTAAATGCCGGGCTTGGTAAGGACGACTTTATAGGTATGCACGCCTGCCTTGGGGCCGGTAGTTCCCATGAGCATTCCGGAGTTGATGGCGGTATTCGGTTGGCCGGTCAGCGGATTATATCCTTCCACCATGTGCGGACCGGTGTCTTCATTAACAAAAATCACCGGCTGACCGGGATGCACGGCTACCACGGCTTCGACAAACGCATTGGCCCCGTCCATGTGCACGTAGATAGGTTTGCCGCTCCCGGCGGCAACTGCGGCCGGGTTCGCCGCCAATGGGCGCATGGGATGAAAAAACAACAATAGTGACGTCAACACCGCACCGAGAATAAAAGACGCTGCGCCGATTCTAACCGTTGTATTCATTATTTTGCTCCAGAGTCAATAAATTACCAAACACCGTTCCCATGCGGTTCTTATACGACGGCTGCGGCGATGAGGGTCGGTATGGGTTCACTTTTTGCATTGGGGGGTGATAAGCGCATCCGATAGAGCGATAAACCGCCGACATAAAGGTAGCCGAACATGAAAATCAACATAAAAGGTACGCACGATGTCGCACAGTTGAACCATAAGGCAATCACCACACAGGCCAGAAGATACAGTCCAATAGCCAGTTCCGCGAAGGGGATCCAGCGTGTTTTGCTCTGGAAGGTCCCGGCACGAAGTTTCCATTGCACGGAGGAATCATGACCGCCCGCGCCATATTTAGGAGTGCGGATAAATTCGCTCTCATGGCCGAAGAGTCCTTCCAAGACCGCGATGGCATTGACTAAGCTGATCCCCATGCCGATGGCCATGAGGAAGGGAACCAGTAAAATCCCGGCCAGATAATTTTCTTTAATTTCCCTTTGGCCGACCACATAAAACGTGCCGGCGGAAAAAGTCAGAATGGTAAACAGAGCGGCCGTCAACGTCCACAACCACGGATCGCGGGCGGAAAGCATTCCGGTATTGGTAAAACAAAAAGCGGGAAACAACAAAATGGCGACCATGACCGCCAACGGATATACCACGCCGGAAGTAAGATGAAAAAATGCCTCCAGTTTGATCTTCAGCGGCACGGCCGAGCGTAAAACTTCCGGCAATAATTTTAGGGCGGTCTGAACACTGCCTTTGGTCCAACGGTGCTGTTGTTGCTTGAAAGCGGTAATCTCCGGAGGCAGTTCCGCCGGCGAAACCACATCACCTCGATAGGTAATCCGCCAGCCCTTGAGTTGCGCGCGATACGAAAGATCCATGTCCTCGGTCAGCGTGTCATGCTGCCACCCACCGGCATCCACAATTGCGGCTTTCCGCCACACCCCACCCGTGCCGTTAAAATTGATAAACCTGCCGCTGCGACTGCGGGCGGTATGCTCAATAACAAAATGGCCGTCGAGGAAGATGGCCTGAGATCGCGTGAGCATGGATTGCTTTCTATTGAGGTGTTCCCAGCGGGTCTGGACGCAACCGGTGGCGGGGTCGGTAAATTCATGAATAATCGCGTGTAGCATATCCGGACGCGGCACAAAGTCCGCATCGAAAATGGCAATGAATTCACCGGTGGCGGTCCGCAATCCATTTTCCAGCGCCCCAGCCTTAAATCCCGTGCGATCCGTGCGGTGAATATACTGTATATCAATCCCCGTTTTGCGAAATTGCCCGCAGGTCGAACGGGCAATAGCTGCGGAACAATCAGTGGAATCGTCCAGCACCTGAATTTGCAACAAGGTGCGGGGGTAATCCATGGCACACACCGCGGTAATGATTCGCTCCGCCACATAGCGTTCATTAAACAATGGAATCTGCACGGTAACACGCGGCAATACCGCAAATGGAGCCGGTTGGATCGGTGCTTTTTTGGAATTCCGGTAATACAGAAAAACTTCCCAATAGCGGTGTACACCGTAGGCCGTCAGCACAATAAGGCATAATAAATAAAGCGTTATGGGAATAAATTGTAATGTTTCCTGCATCAGTTCTTTTCCACAAAGTCGGCCCGATAACCTATTTATACCAACGACACCGCCTCTTTGCGAACCTTGTGCCTGTAAAGTAGTTTAGGTCCTGTCATTATAATGTGCAATAACATGCCATGATGACATGCCATGATGACTGATAGAATATTCCACCGCATCCGTGGATGGCGGCACCGCGATGTTGGGGGGCGGGCATCTTGCCCGCCATCGTAGTACTACAGCGCGACTTCCTAATCGCCCTCTGCGTTAATCGTGGACAAGTAGAATTCGGAAGGGCGTTTTTGGCCTTCAAAAGCCGAAGTCTCGCTGTAGTAGTAGGTCGCGGTAGAACCTATCGCTGCCGTTGCGCAACAGATTATGTATCCCAATGGCCTATTGAAAATGCGCAAAACTAAAAGATTTTCATCAGGCCACGGTACCGCTCCCTTACGGTCGCGGCTCGGCGCGCCACCGCGCGGGAAACTTGCCGCGCCTGCATGATAAAAGTCGGTTTGGCCAAAATATAAATTTTTGGTATCTTAAGGCTTATTAGCGCGATCGGCGATGGCCGGCTGGCAGACCGGCGGCTTGGCCCCGGATGCGTGGAGAAATAAATGTCGGATAAAACTTTTCACACGTCAGTTGTTACGCCCGAACGCATTGTACTCGAAACGCCCACGACTTTTGCCGTGGTACCCGCCAGTGACGGCCAACTCGGAATTCTTACGCATCACGCTTCGCTGACCACCAAATTGGCCACCGGCACCTTAAAACTTGAGACGCCCGACGGAGTGCATCAGTTTATTATTACCGGCGGCTACGCCCAGATGAAAGACAATGCCCTGACTGTGCTTACCGAAGAAGCCATTCCGGAGCAAACCGTCACGTCTGAATTTCTCCAGGCTGAACAAGCCAAAGCCGAGGCCCTGCCCGCCGGCGACATGGCCCAGGCGGAAAAGCGCCAACAAGCCCTCGCCCGCATGGACGCGATGCGCAAATTGATGAATCAGCGGCAATAATTTTCTGTTTTGCGCATCCGTGCGGTCCGGCTAAAATTCCCAGCATGAAACCAGTTACCGCGATTCCACCCCTCGTGCAACAGCAAGTGCGCCGCCGGCTACGCTGCTGGTTTGAACATCACCAACGCCCCATGCCGTGGCGCAACAGCGCCGATCCGTACCGCATCTGGCTGTCGGAAGTGATGCTCCAGCAGACGCAGGTTTCCACGGTGGAAGCCTATTATCATCGCTTTTTACAAAAATTTCCCGATATTCACACGCTGGCCGCAGCGCCGTTGGAAGAGGTGCTTAAACTTTGGGCCGGATTGGGTTATTACCGCCGCGCCAAAAACCTCCATCAGGCGGCACAGTGCATCGTTTCCACCTATCAGGGCGTATTTCCATCAACCTATTCTGATATTCGGCAACTTCCCGGTATTGGCCGTTATACCGCGGGGGCCATTGCCAGCATCGCCTTCGGACAACGCGCGGCGGTTCTGGACGGCAACGTGATGCGCGTGTTAAGTCGCTTTCTGGCAATATCCGCGGATATTGCCAAACCGCGGGCACAAAAACGCCTCTGGAAAATCGCCGCAATCCTGGTGCCACGCAAGGACCCAGGTAATTTTAATCAAGCCCTGATGGAACTCGGTGCTACCGTGTGTACTCCGATTAATCCAAGGTGTGCACAGTGCCCGCTGAAAAAACTTTGCGCCGCGTGCCGCCGGAACCTGCAGCATCAATTGCCGGTAAAATCTCGCCGCGCCACGGCGCCCCGCATTGAGTTCTCCGCGGTCATCATAGAATCCCCGCAAGGCCGCCTGCTGGCGCGGCGTGCCGCCGGCGGCCTGTGGGAACACCTGTGGGAATTTCCCGCTTGGGAACTTCCGCAACCCACCGCTGCGGCCGCCCGCCGCCAACTCTTTGCGCTTACCGGCCTGCGGCTGCCGCTAAATCGCTGCTGCGGCAAAGTGCTCCATCAACTTACCCATCGCCGTATGGAGTACACCCTTTTTTTCAGCCATGCTCCATCTTCCGCCGTCGTGCGGTTCAACGCCGCCGCGCAGTCCAATTACGACGCCCTTCGCTGGGTCAGTGATATGAACAGCGTGCCGGTGGCCCGAATCACCGCAAAAATTGTTTCTGCACTCGCGGCGCGAAAAATGGAGAATTGGTAACCGTTCATGGCCTATATTTCTTGCATGCCTGCCATACGCAGTGGTCAAGGCTGCAATAGTGGACGAACCACCGGATTATCATCCGGTGCTCCGGGGCAGTAGCGTCCGGGACAATCTTAACACAATCTTAATATTTGCGCCAGCGCGTATTTTGTGGTGTACTGTTGGCCAT
>JBMFGW010000013.1:0-48765 GCA_049977145.1 Phycisphaerae bacterium | reverse complement strand
CCTTGCCGCCGGGGGTAAAGACCTTGGTTGGCGTGGTGGGTCGAACGGTAACGGTCAATGGTGTTGCGGTAGCGCCGGTGCGGCGGAGAAGCAAACACTGTTACGTGAACTTGATGAAATCCGGAGCGTACCACATTGTGGGAACACCGTAATAGTATCCCATACAAAAACATTGTGGAGCCATGCACGGCGTCGTGAAAAATATCTCACGGATCACTGTGGTGATGATCGGCTGCCGTTTTTTGAATGCGGGTACATTCACCGTTGCGGAGCCGTACCGTACCGCATTATCCTGCCAGAGCTTCGGGAAGATTTCCGCCACCACGCACCAACTCAAAGTGCTGCGGGAGTTCCACCGGCCTGGCACGTTTGCGCTACAATACCAAGAGTATATCAGTGGTGATGGGCAAGGAGTCATAACGCCACGCATTACATTGGTGCGGCAATGATGGCGTCAATGTCGGCGATGCGTATGTCCTGATCGGTTTGTAATTCGGCGATGGTCTGCGCAAGGGCCAGCAATTCCTGTTGCGCCTTCAATTGCTCCCGTACGGTGCCGAGGCCCTGCTGATAATTGGTTCGGGTCAGTACAGTGATCATTTTCACGCGCGGCACAATCCGACCGGCAAACAACGCCAGTTGCTGACGGTCATTACGCAAAGCCAGCAGATCAATCAACAGGCGAGCGGCTATAGTAACTTGGCGGTCGCGCAGGGCCGCCTGTTCGCCGCGCAAGCGGTCGCGCGCCTGGGCAATCGAAGCGTTAATAGCCTTATAGCGGAACACCGGCACGACCAGGGCGCTGCTGATACTTTGCGCTGTGCCGTCAAGGCTGCTGGAAACGCCCAAACCAAAATTGGGAATGTACTGCAACTTGGCGCGACGAATGCTGATGCGATCCGCGGATATAAACCGGCGTAAACCGCGAATGTCCGGATTTCTCCGCAACGCCAGCATAAGCAAGGCATGGTTACCAATTGCTGGGGGCGCAATATGTGGAATGTTATCGGGCGGACTTAACGATGCGGCGGCGGCCCGCCCCAGTAGCGCGTTGAGGGTGGCCAGGTCACGCGGAAGACCATTACGCAGGTCTATAATTTCAGTTTGCAGTTGATTTATAGAATTCCGCGCCGCCAGCCATTGGCCGAGATTCCGGCCTCCGGTACTAATGCCGGCCTTGCTCAGTGCGGCAAGACTATTGAGAAGCGCCTGTTGAGACATGGCGAGCCGGAGTACCACGGAGGTTTGCGCATAGCGATACCATGCGGCCAGAACGTTCCGGCGAACGGCGAATATTTCCGATCGATATTGCCAGCCGGCGGCGCGGGCGGCCTGCAGGGCGGCTTTTGCATCGGCGGAAAGTTTGGAAGGCCAACGAATATCCGCGCTGGTCATGTTACCCGCGCCCAGAATCGTGTTGGCCAATGACGCCTGCCCATTTTGCAAAGTTGTGCCGGCGTTAAGCATTAACGTGGTTAACTGTGTGCCGGCTTGGGGAATCTGTTCAATGGAGGCACGCCATTTCCAATAGGCCTTTTCCACAGCCGGACTGTTAAGCACAGCGTAACGCACCATTTCCGCGGGTGTGGCGTTGACCGGCAACGGCGGCAGATGACGTTGCGCGTAAGGCTTTTCAAAAGGCTTGCCGGCGATTGCGGCGGCGTGGCGCAGGCGGTTTTCACCTTTGGGCACGACAGTGCATCCGGCCAACAGAATCATTGCGGAGAATAACATCACACCCGTTATGGATTGGCAGACAAACAACGTCCGTGCGGAAGCGGGTGCGGTATTTTTTCCGGCAGAACCGTGGCAAACATCCGCTGCACCCCCGGCAAAGCCAGGGACTATGTAGGGGATCCGCCTGCCACATCCGCGTCCCACGAAGCTGGGAATACCGCCAGCAGGACGAATGTTTTGGAGTTTTATGTTCATACCGCACCTCCTTCTTGTGCTGGTGGAATGTTTTTGGCCGACGGGATCGGCGTTCTAAATTCTTTGCGTAATACCCACTGCATGACGATGAAATACAATGCGGGTAGTATCAGCAGTTCTAGAATAAACGCTGTAGCCAAACCGCCGATCATGGGGGCCGCGAGACGCCGCATGACGGATCCTCCGGCACCTTTCACCCACAACATCGGAGTCAGACTTATCAAGGCGGCGCACACGGTCATGGTCTGCGGGCGAATACGCCGCACCGCCCCGGTGTGGACCGCATCAAATAGCTCTTGCTTGTTGCGCAGTCGGCCGACTGTTCGCGCCTGATTAAAGCTGACATCAAGATATAGCAGCAACACGAGGCCCATTTCCGTAGCGAGTCCGGCCAACGCGATAATACCCACCCACACCGCCACAGATATCTGATAATGCAGAAAATACAAGGCCCAGAACGCACCGACCAATCCGAATGGCACGGACAACAGCACCCCTAGCACGCGCCCCACGCTGCCAGTGGAGACAAACAGGAGAATGAAAATTGTCAGCAGCACCATGGGCACGGCCAATTTGAGTCTGGCGTTGGCCTCCTGAATCTGCTTGTACAGGCCGATCCATTGATAGGTATATCCGGCGGGCAGAGTTATATGGCGGCGGATGGCGGCGTTAGCACGATGAACATAGCCCACCGTATCGCCGACGGTGGTGGTGATATTGATGTAATTGACCGTCATGGCATCCTGACTGTCTATTTCCGGCGGCCCGGCGCTGTAATGGATATTGGCCACCATGCCCAGTGTGATATAGGATCCATTGGGTGTGGCAATGGGAAGCTCTTGGAGTTCCGAAATGCTGCCGCGCAAATTGCGAAAGTAACGGACGTTAATAGGCAGTCGCTGCAGCCCCAGAACCATGGTGCTCACTGGATCACCGCCGATGGCCATGGTGATAATGCGCTGCACCGCGGCCTGCGTGAGGCCATAATGCGCCGCATTGAGGCGGTTGACATGAATGTCCAGGTAATACCCTCCCATGGGTTGATTGGCAATAGCGTTGCCGGTGCCGCGCACGGTTTGCAAGACCTTGGCGATCCGGTTTGACACCTTGCCCAACCGGGTAAGATTTTCACCAAACACGCGAATTCCGAGCAGGGTTTTACTGCCGGTGTTGGCCATGTTGACGCGATTGGCGATGGGCATGGTCCAATAAGCGGCGAAACCGGGTATTTTCAGAGCCCGGTTGAGGCCTTCATGGGCTTTGCCGGAAGCATCCGTCCAGCCGTGCATGACCTGGTTCAGTGCGATATGGGAATGTGCGGGCCAGAAGGAATGGCGAAAGGGCCATTGCAGCCAGTGTGGCCAAGAATCATAAAATCGCTGCATGCGCACGGTCGGCCACTGGGCGTGGCGCTTAAGTCGGATAATCGTATCAATCATATTCAGCGGAGCGTTATCCGTGGCGGTATCAGCCCGGCCAATTTGTCCCCAGACGCTTTTTACTTCCGGGAAACTCTTGATGATTTTGTCACTCTGCTGCAGCACCTCTTTAGCCGCACCGATGCTCAGGCCGGGATAGGTTGTAGGCATGTATTCCAGATCACCTTCATACAGTGGTGGGGTAAATTGCGTTCCCAACCGCGCCAGCGGCCAGCTGATTGAAAGACATAACAACACCGCCAGCGGGATCAATACCCAGCGCCAGGCCATAGACGCCCGAAAGACCGGGTCAAACCCTCTTTGCAGCAGCACGGCGAGAAAATTATGTTCTTCATGGATGATCTTCTGCGGCAGCACTAACAGCGTGGCAACAACAATCCATCCGCCACAAATCCACCAATGATAGCGTGCCATCACGCCCTGATCGCCCAGCGCAAAATACAAGCCAAACGCGGGGCCGAAAATCATGGCCAGAGCCGCTGGCCACTGTACCCACCAGCGCCAGGTTTTGGGGAATAGCCGGGGACTGATGAAATAAATCATCAGTACCGGCACGATGGTGATGGAGAGTACGGCGGCGGCGGCCATGGCAAAAGTTTTGGTCAGAGCCAGCGGGCTGAACATTTTTCCACTTTCGCCCGGCAATACAAAAATCGGGAGAAAGCCTACCGTGATGATCAGCAGGCTGAAGAACAGCGTCGGCCCGACTTCCTGCGCCGCCTCCGATATAATCATAAGTCGTGATTGCGGTTTCCGGCCCGCAGCCACGGCCTGTTCTTCACGATTCAGATGCTGGTGTGCATTTTCAATCATCACTATGGCGCTGTCCACCACCACGCCGATGGCAATGGCGATGCCGCTTAAACTCATAATGTTGGCGCTGATACCCAGCAGATAAAGAATGGCCAAACTTATTATCATGCTCGCTGGAATCACCGTAATAGCTACCAGAGCACTGCGGCCATGCAGGAGAAAAATCAGGCAAATCACCGCCACGACGATCATTTCCTCGCGCAGCGTATCGGATAATGTGTTGATGGACCGATTGATCAAATTGAGCCGGTCATATCCGGTTTTGAATATCACTCCGGGCGGCAGGCTGGCGGAAAGTGCGGCGATTTTCTTTTTCACGTTCTGCACGACCTGGTAGGTGTCCGCACCGAAACGCACCACGACAATGCCGCCGACCACTTCACCGTGGCCGTTCCAGTCCAGAATGCCCAGCCGCTGCTGACCGGCGATTTGCACGGTCGCGACATTATGGAGAAACACCGGCGTGCCGTTTTTCGTCGTGGCGACGGGAACATCTCCCAACTCTTTAAGATTTTTCAAGTACCCCCGGCTACGGACGATATATTGCAATTCGCTGTTATCAACCACCGCCCCACCGACTTCATTATTGGAATCCTGAATCGCCCGGGTGATCTGCCCGGCGGTGAGATTATAAGCACGGAGTCGGTTGGGATTCAGCACCACCTGATATTCTTCCACGAAACCGCCAATGCCCGCCACCTCCGCTACGCCCGGCACCGCCTCCAATTGATAACGCACAAACCAGTCCTGTAAGGATCGCATTTGCCCGAGATTCATGTTGCTGGAGACCAACGGGCGGCCGGAAAGCGGTGACTTGCCGGGCCGGTCAAACGCCCGCACCAGCACCAGCGCACCACGGCGTGCCGACGGCGCATTCGTCCGATGGGCATACCACCGGGTAGGGAACTTGGGATCATGCCATATTCCGTTGGGGTGATTTTTGCAGTACCAACCCGGATACAAAATGTATTGATAGGCCCAGCCGGCACCGGTGGCGTCGGGACCCAGTTGCGGGGTCACGCCAGCCGGTAAGAGAGCCTTGGCGTAGTCCAGATAGGACAGCACCTGGTCACGTGCCCAGTCCGGATTGGTGCCATTCTTAAATACTACCGTTACGAGTGAATATTCAAACATGCTCTGGCCACGCACGGCGGTAACCTTGGGTACGTGAATTAATTGTGTTTCCAAGGGATATGTTACCTGCTTTTCAACGACTCCAGGGGATTGCCCGGGGTAATCGGTCAAAACGACGACCTGCACATCCGAAAGATCAGGCACGGCATCGAGCTTGCTGTGAAATGCCGCCCACGTGGCCAAGGTAATGGCCATCAAAAAAAGCAACACTACCAGTAGACGGTTGTTTACAGAAACATCAATTATCTTTTTAATCATGAAGCAATCATTCCTGCTCATTGACATCGGGCCGCAAGCTCGCAGAGCCGGGGCCGTCACATTTTCATCCCCGCCGGCATCGTAGCGGTCGGCCTGGTTGTTGTCGGCGAGCCGCGGGATTTATCCCCACTGGTATCCATTTTTTGCGAGCCGCCGGGTTTATCCCGGCGGGACTTGCGTTTCTCAACACCTGTCTCCGACTTCAGTGTCGATACCTTCGGCATGAAACGCGCCTTAATCTGGTTCAACTGCGATTCGACATCAATCATAAACTGTCCGCTGGTGACCACTTTTTCTCCCGGCAGCAGACCAGAAAGCACCTGTACCAAGCCGTGTTCACCATTCAGACCGGTTTGGACCTTCACCGGATCAAAGTGGCCGTAGGACACTTCCACGAAAGCGAGTTCTCCTGTACCGGTATTGATGATAGCCTGACGTGGCGCCAAAACGACGTGCGGGATGGGTTGCGTTGCGATCTTGGCCAGAGCATACATACCGGGCCGCAGCCGCCGCGCCGCGTTATTCAGTGATATGCGGACCGTCGTGGTGTGGCTAGAAACATTTTCAAAGGGATCAATGAAAATAATTTTACCCGTGAATTTTTCCCCTGGAAATGCCGCGATGTCGGCGCTGACGCGCTGGCCCTCATGCACCCATGGAAGTTGGTTCTCATACACATACGTATCCAACCAGAGTGTTGAAAGATTTTCCACGCTTAGCGCGGTAATGCCCGCATTGATTCGGGATTTTTGCCGCACGGTAATGTCCGTGAGCACACCACCGGCGGGGCTGTCAAAACGTACATATCTAAGTACCTGCCGGGACTGCTGAACTTGGTGAATCTGCGACTGGCTCACACCGAGATAGTACAGTCGCATGGCCACAGAGCGCCGTAGTTCCCGCATGTTTTTAATGAGGCCGGAATTGCCGGTTTTGCGGGCCGCCAGAAGAGATTGTTGCGCGGCTATCAATTCTCCTTCCGCAGCGCCAATGCGGGGGCTGTACAGAGTAAAGAGCTTCTGTCCCTTGCGGATTGCCATACCATTGGTGGTGGCATAGAGCTTTCCAATCCAACCGCCGGCGCGAATGGTAATGTCGTAGCGCTGTGGATCGGGCACGCGCAGGTAGCCAACCGTGCGAACCACACATGTCAGCGGGCCGAACATCACTTTGCCGGTCTGAATGCCCATATCCTGCACCATCGCGGGATCGACGCGGACTTCACCGGGAAAAGCGGCATTGGATGCCGGAGCGTAAACCGGAATGAGTTTCATACCCATGGAACTGATTCCCGGTTTGGGTGAAATGGATGACGGTCCGACCATCGGATCCCAGTAATAGAGAATCTTGCGCTTTGACTTGGTTGTCGCAGCCATGGCTTTCCCGGTATGCTCCGCTGCCGTTCCGGAAATGGATGCCGTGCCAGCTACCCCAGCGGGCTTGTCCCCGGACCCCGAGGCCAGAAATATTCCGGCCAGCAATCCGCCAACCGCAGCCAAGATGACCAGTCCCGCAATAAGGATCGTGCGTTTCATGAAACTTTATCCTACCGGCCCTTAGGCCTGCTTCACCGTTTTCGCCACCGGCAGGCAGGTGACATAACAATTAGATCACCTGCCGATGGCCGGAACACAAAACCATTGGCGTACCAACGTCGTTGGTGTTATGTCACCAGGAGCCTCTCCGAGTAATCGGACAAGCTCCCAGACATGCAACGTGAAGCAGGCGGTAAAAAGTTCCCAAGAGCAAATCATGCGTCGTAAAAATGTCAGGCAGCAGCCGTTTTAGAGCACATACATTGACCCCAGCCGCAAGCAAAATGAGCCGGTCCATCAGAGTAATAATTCCGTGGTACGCTCATTGCGTTGCGTGGAAAATCTTAAGCGGTACGGAGGGGTTCCTATACAATTCATGCTGCCGACTTGCAAACATGGAACCTACCGATACGATTGATTATAAGTTGCGGTCGGCGCCTTCATGGCCTTGAGGAATTTGCCGCTATGGATGTACTATTTTCCACTGATGCGGCACGGTCACCAATAGGAGAGGCATTGAATCCGGACACGGCACAGGTCGGCCCAGCAACGCAACTGACGAAAAACGAGCTGGCGGACAAATTTCATCGCCTGATCTGGCCCGAACGGGCCAACGTCCTTCGATTTGCCATGTTTCTTACCCACCGCACCAGCGACGCAGAAGATCTGGCGCAGGAGACCCTGCTGAAAGCCTGGAGGGCGCTGGACCGCTTCCAAACACAGGATCAGAATGTCCGAGCCTGGCTTCTGACTATTTTGCGAAATTGTTGGACGGATTCATTCCGCCGGACGCGCCATGCGCGAAATCATGTCGCCCTGGAAACCCTCCCCCGGGAACCAGCGGCGCCTGAACACTAGGTTCAGCCGGAGGAAGAGCAACTGCGCGATGCGGAGGCGATCCTGAATTCATTTTCCGATCAGCGAATCATTGACGCACTGCGGTCACTGGCGGAGGACTATCGCTGGGCGATTCTGCTGGTGGATGTTTCGGCTTTGAGTTATGAGGAGGCGGCTGGTGCCATGGGTGTACCGGTGGGTACAGTTCGATCCCGTCTGTTCAGGGCCAGGCGTATGGTGCGGAATTTCCTGATCGGCGGGAACTTTTCCACGTCCGGAAGCGTTCAGTGATACAGCGGTGACATACCGTTATTCCGGATAGATCCGGAAACACCGTGCTGCTAGGCGACGAAATGGCATGAGGTGCCGATCATGGACAACCATACAACACAACGCGATGAAGTGGACGCGATACAAAGGGCGGTATCCACGCGCCTGGCGCGCCTGGGCACTATCCCGGTAGATACCAGCCACCTGGATCAGCGTTTGCGGGATCAGATTTCTATGCCGCACCAACATCGACGTTTCCTGGTCTTCGGATGGGTGGCGGGCGCAGGCGCAGCAGCTTGCGCAGCGCTTATTATTGCCCTGGCAATGCTGTTTACCGGAACACCGCGGCTATCGGCTGCGGAACTGGCGGGACTTTACCGAAATATTTCAACTCACTCTACGCGCACTACCACCGCAGGCACGGCAAACTCCGGTGTACAAATGGCTCCGGGAATGATCTGCATGCTGAAATCCGGAGAGACAGCCTCTTGTTGCCAGCAGATGGTGGGAAAATATTGTTTGGCATGTGTTGCGGTCCGATCGCCATCCCATGCCCGCGTTGTAATGGTGGCCGGTGATGTTGGCACGGTCAAAAATCCACGGGGACAGACCGTTACCATCGCCGGTAATCGGTACACATTGGATCGATGGGGGCATATCAATATGCTCATGCGTCGCGTTGGGCAGCATTGGTATTGCGCGATGGGGTCTGAAAAGCCAGTCACGTTGGCCGGCTATCTACGACGTCTGGCAAGCGGCACGCGAAAATAAGGTCTTCAAATACACGCCGATACAGGCCACTGCTTCCCGCAGGAAGATAGGCCTAATCTGCCGGCACACAGATGACTTATTACTTTTGTGGCCAGTGAACCGGGGGAGTGTCCGTTCACGGCGATACCGCTCCCTTACGGTCGCGGCTCGGTCTGCCGCTGCGCATGGAGTATGCAAAAAATGGTGCGTGAACGGTACGCCGCGTTTAACTCAACGCAAGGTTGGAAAGTCGCGCTGTAGTACTATGCCCCCACCATCACTGGTTGTCATTCAAACATTCTCATCTGATGGCGTTCCAAGCCGAATTTGCTGACCGTATTATCCACGGGAATAGGATAATGTCCGGACCAGCAGGCGGAGCAATAATGCGATTGCGGCTGCCCCAGGCAGGCCAACATGCCATCCAGCGACAGGTAGTACAATGAATCCACCTCAATGTAATCGCGGATCTGTTCCACGGTACGACCATTGGCGATTAACTCGGTAGGCGTTGGAAAATCGATGCCGAAAAAACAGGGATGACGAATGGGCGGGCAGCTCACACGCATGTGTATTTCCTTGGCCCCGGCGCGGCGCAGAGCCAGTATTTTGCCGCGTGTCGTGGTACCGCGTACTATGGAATCCTCCACCACAACCACGCGTTTACCGCGCACCACATCGGGAATCACAATGAGCTTCATCTGCACCGCCAGATCGCGGAGTTGCTGGGAAGGCTGAATAAAGGATCGCCCCACATACCGATTGGGGACAATACCCTCCTCAAACGGGATGCCGCTTTGTTTGCTGTATCCCAGGGCGGCGGAGCGTCCGCTATCGGGAATGGGGATAACGATGTCAGCTTCCACGGGGGCTTCGATTGCCAAGTGGCGGCCCATCTTCTGACGCACCATTAAGACGGTATCACCGAAAAGGGTGCTCGACGGACTGGCGAAATAGACATGCTCAAAGGCGCAATGGGCTGGGGTTTCGGATTTTTCAATAAAAAAGCGGCTCGTTAAGTGGGTACCGCCGATGTCAATGGTGACGATTTCACCAGGCTGTACCTCGCGAATAAAAGTCGCCTGAATACTGGCAAAAGCGCAGGTTTCCGAAGCCACGCAATAGAAACCATCGCGGGTTTTCCCGATTACCAGCGGGCGGAAGCCCCAGGGATCACGGCACGCCTCAATACGATCCTTGAAGAGAAACACAAAACTGAACGCCCCCTGCAGATGCCGCAGGACATGGGCCAACGGATCGCTTTTTTCCTGATGCGTCGGTTTGGCCAACATGTGGATGACAATTTCCGTATCGCTGGTAGAGTAAAAAATATGCCCGTATTTTTGATATTCCGCACGCAATCGTGTGGCGTTAATCAAATTGCCGTTATGGGCCACCGCCACCTGCCCTTCGCTGTATTCCTCCAGCAGCGGTTGGGCATTGCATTTGCGATTGGAACCGGCAGTGGAATAACGCACATGGCCAATGGCGGCTACCCCATGGAGGTCCCGCAGGACGCCTTTACTGAATACATCCGCCACCAGCCCCAGCCCGGTATGCGCGGTGATAAACTGACCGTCGCTGGCCGCAATTCCCGCCGATTCCTGCCCGCGATGCTGTAGTGCATACAGCCCGTAATAACAGCGTTCCACGGCATCCGGCGGGCCGGCGACACCGAACACGCCGCATTTTTCTTTTTTCTCATCCTGCCCCGGAATTTGTTGCGGTCCTTCCACTGATTGTTGAAGCGCTATGGAACGGGGCCGTGACACAGGCGCCGCAGATAAGTTGTGTAAAGAATCTGGCGAACCCGGCTCAATACCGCCCATGTGATGAATCTCCAACTTCGGAAGTACCGCTACCACCGCCATACGCGATGTCAATTGAATTATACACATTCAGACCGTCGTGCAAACAGTCGGCAGCTATGGTCCGACCACTGCTACCGTTTTTCCTCGGCGATTTGAAAAAAACATTCAGTTTGTTATTATAACGGTACTTTGCGGGTTAGGCGGAGAAGCGAAACGAAAATCGCAGGTAAAGGAATACGTCGAAAATGCCGCCACCGTGTGGGCGCCCACTTTGTCCATACGAAAGCTGCCGCGCCCCACTCGGCAGCCCGTGGCGGCTTTTTTATGACCGGCTTTAATTTTATATTAACCGTGCCGTTTTTTTGACGCATTTCATTGCATATTGAGGACTGAATCTTGGCCTTAAAGCCCAACCTTATTCCGGAACCAGCCCTGCTGAACGTGGCGGATAGCACAGGGATTGTGAACTGGTCGGATATATTTCTTAATGATCATCCGGTGGAACTTGAGATCGGTTCCGGTAAAGGTACATTTCTCTTGGCGGCCGGGGTGGAATTTCCGGGTCATAATTTTCTGGGAATTGAATGGGCCAAAGCCTACTGTGATTTCGCCGCCGATCGGGTGCGCCGACATCAATTATTTAACGTTCGATTGGTGCGGGCCGACGCCAACTGGTGGATTCGCAGCCATGTGCCCAGCCAGTCCATCCACGCCTTGCATGTCTATTTTCCGGACCCCTGGCCCAAGACCAGGCATCACAAACGTCGCCTTATTCAGATCCCATTTCTTCAGCAAGCGGAGCGTATTCTTGTGAGCGGCGGCGTATTGCGTGTGGTGACCGATCATGCGGATTATTTTGAACATATTCGCGCGGTGACGGCTGATTTTCAAGGTCTGCGGCCGACAGAGTTTGTACCGCCCCTGCCGGCGGCAACGGGGTTGCTGGTGGGTACGAATTTCGAGAGAAAATATGTTCTGGAAAACCGATCCTTTCACCATATAGCGTTAAGCAAGCCGGCGCCATGAAACATTATTCGGAAACGCCGATGGATTCGGTCGCTTGCGCCATTGCGGCGGAAGGGCCGGGTTGGGCTGGAAAGTAAACCCAGTATTGGCTTTCGGGATCCTCTATAGCCAACAACGTGTAATTGCAACCACCGGGAACCATATCCGGCGTCGCATTTTTTTCGGATAGTGTTATGATAATGTATTCGGCCTTGCGGGCCGCACGATCGGGCGGCAACGGGGAAGCCATAGCCTGACCGGGCTTGATGGCGGCCAGATCGATGGTAGCCAAAGCTTCCAGCAGAATCTGCCGCTGGCTGCGGCCAGCGGTGATGAGCGTAGGCGTGGGGAGGCTATAGCCACAAATCTGCAGGCCCACGGAAAAATGATCCATGAGTCCCCGGCATATCCAAGCCGCGGCAAGTTCAATGGCGCGTTCGGCCAACTCCGGGCCATTTGGCACATTAGCCCAGTGCCGAAGATCCAGCACCACGACAATCGTGGGTGGTGTATCCGTGGTCATCTCCCGGACCATCAACTGGCCGGTATGTGCACTGCGCCGCCAATGAATGGAACGAATACTGTCCCCCGACTGATATTCACGCAATCCGAAAAATTCATCCGATCCACCCCGTCGCGGTGTGCTGGTGGATCCCCCGGAGGCAAAGGTGCGGGAGCGCGCCAGGAGTTCACGATTCAGCATTCCAATACGTGGAAAAACGACAATGCGGCTTGGCGCGCGGACGTGGACTGCGCGATTGAGAAAGCCAAACGGAAAGGAACAGCAGATACGTTGTTCACGAAGTTCAATTACCCCCCGATGTGTGGGCACCAGATGCGTCAAAACCAGGGTGCTTTGCCGGGGGGCTAAATGCAGACAATAGCCTTCCGGAACAACAGATATGGCTCCCAGGAAGCGAGCTTCGGTAATGCGAATGGCGCAAGACGGCCAGAGAATCTTCTGATTGACGAGTCGATAATGCACCTCCATGGGTTCACCGGCGACCGCATACTGACCGACCGAACGCTGCACTTGCAGGCGTCGCAACAGTAAATCTCCAAGAATGGCGGACACCAGCATCGTGCCGAGCACAATGCCCAAAGCCCAGAAAAGGACATTGTTCTGACTGTTGAAAGCGGCAATAAGCACGAAACAAGCGACGCCGACGAAAACAAAGCCGGTGAAGGTCAATTCATAATAGGTCATGTGGCGGTGTTTTCTCATGGTCGTGGCCGCCTTAAGGCTGTAGGTCAACAGGGCGGTATTCCGACCGCCTGCCGGCACCGCGGATTACATAGGGCAGGGCACATTCTGCAACAATTCCTGCATAATGCGAACGGCGGTGGTAATGTCGCCGTTGGCCATGTAACTCTTGGTAATGACCCGGTGCGAGCAAACCGGCACCACCATTTCTTTAATGTCGTCAGGTGTGACATAGTCGCGTTTATTGACCAGCGCCAGCGCCTGCGCGGCATGGGTCAGCGCCAGCGATCCGCGCGGCGAGATGCCGGTATGCAGCAAGTCATGTTTACGTGTGGCCGCCACGATGTCCATCATGTATTCCAGCAGCAGCGGATCAATTTTCACCTGCGCCGCCTGTCCCTGCAGCGCTTCGACTTCTTCACTCGACAGCACCGGATCCAGCGCGTCGAGCCGACGCTGGCCCGGCTGCTCCCGCAGAATGTCCAATTCACGATCGCGTTCCGGATAGCCGAGTTGAATTCGCAGCAAAAAACGATCCAATTGATTTTCCGGCAGAAAATAGGTGCCTTCAAACTCAAAAGGATTCTGCGTGGCCACCACCATGAACGGACGAGGAAGTTGCAAGGTCTGTCCATCCACGGACACGGAATTTTCGTTCATCGCTTCCAGCAGGCTGCTTTGGGTGCGCGGCGTGGTGCGGTTGATTTCATCCGCCAAGACGATATTGGCGAAAATCGGTCCCGGCTTGAAGGTAAATTCCTGCCGTTCCTGATTGTAAACGGACACTCCGAGTATATCACTGGGCAACAGATCGGGAGTCAACTGAATACGGTTGAATTGACAGTTGATACTACGGGCCAAGGCCTTGGCCAGAACTGTTTTTCCCACTCCGGGCACATCTTCAATGAGCACATGCCCGCGTGCCAGCAAACCCACCAGCAAGTGCGTGACCACCTCGGGCCGCCCGAAGAACACGGTTCGAATATTTTTTTGCAGTCGCTCAAGAGGATTCATGCTCGTTGCATTCCTGTTCCGCCCATTTTCGGGCATGGCCGTTGCACTCCCGACCGCCACGCCGGCCGATCATGGAGCAGCTGGCGAAAAACGCTTTATCAATTTTTCAATCAGCGGCTGTTCGGGGTTAATCTGAAGACTTTTTCGCCAGTAACCCACAGCTTTTTGCCGCAAAGCCGAATCGCCCGTCTCCGATTGCAGTGCCAGGGCCATGTCTGTGACCCCAAGGCCATTGAGCGCGGGCGCATAATTGGCATTGAGCTGCAGTGCCGCATGATAGGCGATCTTCGCGCTACCCAGCTTGCCCATGCGGTAGTAGGCGTAGCCCAAGCGTTCCTGGACCAGTGCGGAAGGCGCAAGTTTACCGGCGGTTCGCAGCACCCGGGACGCCATCGCATAATGTTTTTCCTGGAGATAAACTGCGGCCATATCCAGATAAATTGCGGATTGGTGCGGCTTTAGTTCCAGACTGGATTTGAAATAATGAATGGCGGTACGGCCATACCGTGGATCGGCATTGGCGGCCTCAGCGTAAATAGCCCCGATATTGGCCAATGACGAAAACGACGCGGCGCCGTTGGCCAAAGCGCGGCGCCCATAGATAACGCCAAAAATTGGCTGGCCGGTCTGCGCATAAGCGACGGCCAGATTCATGGAGGCGTTGGCATTTTTGGGTTCCACCTGCAGCGAATGCTGATAGGCGTTGACCGCGCTTTGAAAATTATGCACAGCCTGAAAACTCACGCCCAGCTCATACCAGCCATGAAAACTTTTCGGATTCAATGTTACCGCATGTTGATAATCCGCAATCGCATTGTGTAACCGGCCTTGTTGGCGATAAATATCCCCCCGGGCTTCATACGCCAATACCATGTTTGGATTTTTACTGATGGCCGCCGTAAGTTCCCGCAGCGCCTGTTCGATTTTTCCGCTTTCAGCGTCCAGCCGACCGCGGACATAATCATGGATCGCGGTACCATGCGGTTGAACGCCGCAACCGCCCAACCCCAGCGAACCGACTATCGCAACCACCAGCACGATGCTATGTTTCACCATTTGGTTAGACCTTTTGGCCATATCCAACCACCTCGTAACATACTACAATTTCCAAGCACACCACCGAACCCTTTGTGGTGCGGTGAACAACATCGGTTGGCCCACCAATCGGTACCGTTGCCAGCGATCTTTTCATTATCGGCTTAATAACAGCAACCAGCCCATAAAATTAGGCTCAGGCCGCAACCCGACCGCATCCGACACCCAACGCACCTCCCACCGCATTACCGGCACACCACACCAGCAATCATCCAGCAGCCTGGAACAATACTGTACTTTCTTTTCCCCTGCTGAACCGCAGTGAAGTTAACCAGGCCCGCGACCGCTTTCGGCGGTTATTGCAGGGGCACAGGTTTTTCGGACAATTGCGTTGGACGATTCAGCAACAGCACCGACTCAGTGGCATCCGGAACTTGGAGCCAATCTGTTGTTATCGCGTGATCAACACGCACCGCATTTTGTCCCGGGGTGTCGGTTAGCGTTTGGCAACCTGCCAACATTGGCAGCAATGACGCTGCGCCAGCCATCAGTAAAAGTGCTACGTACCGCTTCATGCAATAACCTCCACAGCAAAAATACGCCTCGCGGTTGAATCGGGTGATGTTTATCCGGCCACGCGCTGCGTGTCAAGTAAACAGTTCACCCCAATCAGTTGCTTTCAAATTCCGAATCCCATTGATTCGGAGGGTACAACCGATTCAATTTTCAGATTTTCCCATAAAGTCAAGGATTTATCCAGCACCACCATAAAAAAGGTAACCATGCACAGACATTCGGACGCTTGACGCAAGCGACGCGCGTGTTGCGATGTGGCTATCGCCCACCTATACTAAATGGGTGTATATGATGAATATGAATACTTTGGCAGCATCCTCTAAGCAACCTGTTACGCTGTATCAGCGGGTACAGGAAGTGTTAGATACCTTGCGTCCTATGATTCAATGGGATGGCGGGGATGTTGAACTACTTTCTGTGGGTGCCGATGGGGTCGTGACCGTGCGGTTTCATGGGGCCTGTGTGGGCTGCCCAAGCTCCCAGGCGACGTTGCGTCTGGGCTTGGAAAAGAATATCCGCGAACGTATTACGGAAATTACCGCGGTGATATCCGAAGATGAATTTAGCAATACCGGACCCGCACATCGCAACGCGTTTTGAACGCCTGACGTTGGATTTTTAACTTTACGTTAACGTGGCGAAGCTTGCAAGTCAGGCTGATCGCATTGGGTAGTCGAGGAGTTGGATAATCCAAAATCCGCGGTAACGCTTATGACCGGACCACGCAACAAAAAAAACAAGTCGATAGGCCGGAACGCCGATGGTGGCCGGCCCACAATCTATGATGTCAGCAGACTTTCCGGCTTTTCGACCGCTACCGTTTCAAGAGTTTTTTCAAATTATCCACGGATTTCACAATCTACCCGGAGCCGCATCATGGCGGTGAGCCGCAAGTTGGGCTTTTCCCCCAGCCATATTGGTCGGGCTTTAGCACGCGGAAATACCAGGATCATTGCGGTGATGTTTCCGGTCATCGCCAGCGGTTTTTTCGCCGAAGCCTTGGCGGGTATTGACGAGGTGCTGGCGGAAGATAATTTTACCATGCTCACCGCGTTTTATGGCCGTGGCCGCGACATCCAATCGGTATTGACCCGCCTGACCTCCGGTTATCAAAGTGATGCGTTGATTTTAGCCAGCACGTACGACCTTGGTAACAATATTCAGTTTCCGTCCGTGCGCCAAACGCCCATGGTATTGTTGGACCGTCCGATTCCAGGGGCTGATTCCGGCACGATTTTGATCGATAATATCGCGGGAGTGTCCGCCATGGTAAGGCATCTGGCTGAAAACGGGCACCGGCGTATCGCGGTCATTTCGGGCCCAGAAAATACCTGGGATGCCCAGCAACGGATTCAGGGATATTTCAATGCGATGAAAGAGCTGAACCTGCCGGTGGATCCTTCGCTGATCTGGCGGGGTGATTTCGCACTTGAAAGCGGGCGGCAGGCTATGCGGAAAGCCATTGCCACGCGCGCATCGTTCGATGCGGTCTTTTGCCTGAACGACGAAATGGCTTTAGGAGCCATCGCCGCCATCCATGAAGCGGGTTTGCGTATTCCTGACGATATTGCTATCGCCGGGTTTGATGGCATTTCGGCGGCGGAGAGCTTGCAGTTGACCACTGTGGCCTGCCCAATGCGCGACTTGGGGCGTGCCGCCGCCGCCGTGGCAATTTCGCTGACCAAGGGTGAAACAAACCCACCGGATCAGTTAATTCCCGTACAATTAATTGTTCGGCGCTCCTCCGGGCGTAAAATGGTGCAAATGGCAGAGGTTCCGTAGAAAAATATGGGCGACGGATTTACCATATGAGAATCAATGCTAAGACAGTAACATCATACCCATGGCGGCTGGTGAGGCGAACTATTGCAATGACCTTGGCATTGCTGCTGGGTGGATGTAAGGCTCCGACCACCCCGCCCTCCCCACCGGTGGAAAAAACCGCCGGGGCGTCCGTGCCGGGTGGAGGACATAGGTCGCGGATCGAGAAGCAATTCCTCGTCAACCTTGAACATCATTGCTTCCGATATTTCTGGGACGAAATGAATACGCGTAACGGCCTGATCCCCGATCGGGCAAACGCAAGCCGTGGTGGCGCCCATGTAGCGAGTATTGCCGCGGAGGGCTTTGGCCTAAGCGCTTTGTGTATTGCCGACGAACACCATTGGGAGCCACACCGGCAAATTTACCAGCGGGTACTGACGGCGCTAAGATTTTTCCGCTACAAGGCGCAATGCGTACATGGTTTTTATTACCATTTTTTAGGTTTACGCAATGGCCGGCGGCAATGGAACTGCAATGTTTCATCGATTGACACGGCTCTGCTGATGGCGGGAGTCTTAACGGTGCGCGAGCATTTTGCGGGGACGGTTGCGGCGCGCGTGGCCACATCGATTTACCGCCGCGTGGATTGGCCATGGATGCTTGATGGCAAAAAAACGCTAGCCATGGGGTGGAAACCCGGCAGCGGATTCTTGCCCTATCGCTGGAGCTCGTTCAATGAGGGCCTACTTATCTATTTGCTTGGTATTGGATCACGGACACATCCATTGCCTCCAACCAGTTGGGCCGCATGGAAGCGAGGCCCGCTGATTACCTATGCCAGCTATACGTTCATGTCCTGCCCTCCCTTGTTCACGCACCAGTACATGCAGGCATGGTTCAACCTGCGCGGATTATGTGACCAATATGCTGATTATTTCAGAGATTCGCGTTATGCCACTCTTGCCAATCGCACCATGTGTATCCATTTGGAGAAACGTTTCCCCGATTATGGACCCAATGCGTGGGGAATAACCGCCTCCGATTCCGCGACCGGCTATGTGGCATGGGGCGGTCCCCCTGCGACGCCGAATATCAATGGAACCCTAGTGCCCTGTGCCGCTGGAGGCAGTATTCCTTTTGCTCCAAAACGGTGTATTGAGGATTTGATAAACATGCGCAGAAAATTTCGTAACCTGCATATCTACGGTCACTACGGTTTCGTAGACGCATTCAATCCCTTGACTGGTTGGGTGAACAAGGACGTTCTGGGAATTGATCAGGGAATCACCCTGCTCATGGCGGAAAATTATCGCACCGGGTTTGTCTGGCGAACGTTTATGGCGGATCCGGTGGCCAAGCGGGCATTGCATCGGGCCGGATTTCATAAAATGACTGCGGCAGACGCGCTGCCACAAAATGCCTCCGTTTTTCCGTAATAGCATAGCGGTCGAGAGGCCCCGACTAATCACGAACCGGCAAGAAGAAACGCAGTCGTATACCAATGGGCGGGGTTCTTGTCGATGTCCGACTTATACTCAACGCGGCTGTAAATGAGACATCTGATCCGGCGCTATTACCATAAAACCAGCAATTTTTTTACATCTTTGGCCTTTCATAATGTACCGCCAATGGCCGCGTTGAGTATAGACCACTGGATCGAGATTGAACGCAGTGGCGTATATCATATATTCGCAACCGTTCACGAAGAATCGGTCGGGCAAGCGGGGAGGGGTGCACCACTAAGGCGGGTCCTTCTCCCGAAACGTAAATTGCAATGCGGTGGACCGTTGCCGGACCGGCTAATCGGTATAGTCGTGAACGGTTACATATATTCGTTATTCCGGCAGACGGCGTGGCGGAGAAAAGAGTTTTTCTGTGGGGTGTTGAAAATGGTTTATAAAGACGTAAACCGTTTAATAACAATGACTTACAGCAATAGCCATCCACCGTTCCAGATATGCCGTTCGCCAGATCCTTGACTTCCGCGCTAAAGGGTGTATACTAAATTATGTAAGCGGTTGCATGGCCGTGAGAGAATTTGCGGATTTTGAATTTGGTTCAATACCGTGATTGGCGAAGATTGTTTTTTGAGGTCGACTATGATATTGAGTATGACATCGCTTTCCTATTGTACCATCGCTCCAAGCCGAGGCTGCTTAAGGACGTTTGGTGTTTCTGGAAAGCCAGACCAAGATGGGGTTTTTCGGCAGCGAACCCGTCGCGCGGCCTTTACGCTCATCGAACTGCTGGTGGTGATCAGCATCATTGCTCTTCTGATCGCGCTGCTGCTGCCTGCGCTGGCGCAGGCCAGACAATTGGCGGTGCGAATACAGGGAGCTTCCAACATGCGGCAAATCGGCATTGCCCTGCATGAATACGCCGATGAATACCGCGGGCAATACCCGCTGGCCTGTATAAGCTGGGTTAATTTTGAGAATGCCAACCTTGGTTCGGCCGCGGGGGGCCAGGAATGCGAACCCTTGGCGGGGTTGGCGACACTTTTCGTTTCTTCATTTGTGTATCCCACACCCAACTCGCCCATTGTCAATCCGCGATCGGGGATTCTGCCGGACACTTGGGCTGGCATGAGCTTGCTGTACAGCCCGGACACCAACAGCGGCATTACTGAAGAAGGCATATTGCCGGCAGTGCCACCAGGCGTTAACAGTTGGAACTGGAACCAACAGGGTAAGTGCGTTAATTTCGGAACCTACGGGCTAAGCTATTGGGTTGACGAGGGTCTTGATTACAGCCCGGCCTATGATCTGTATGCTTTGGATATTCCCGGTGGTGCGGCGTGGATTACGCCGCTCATGCATAGCCCGACGGGCGGAGGCCCGTGCGGGCGTTTCAATTATGACCCGCGGCACCAACCAGCGCTGAATCCGCAGTCCGGCGGCGGCACTCTGTTGGTTACGGATAATGCCTTGTTTGCAAAGCCTTTTCTAGAGGTAATTCCAACGCAGGGTTTGACTGGTATATTCTGGGGTGTTCCTCCCGATGGGGCGGATTCCAATTATGCCGATGAAGGGCCGGGCAATGCGTTACCGGCCGGCGAACATGAAATGTACAATGATGGATCGGTAAGGTGGGTACCGCTATCGAACATCAGGGTACATTTCGGTTGGGACAGCCTTGTTTACCAAGGGTGGTGATCACTGCGTGTCGGCGCGGGGTTGGTCGGAAAAAATGTCAGACGATTCGGCTGCTCTTGAGGGGATGTTACCTTTGGGAAGTTAGTCGAGGTTTTATTCAAAGGAGGTCTTTATGACCAGGTATTCCAAATTCCTTACAGTGGGGGCCGCAGTTGGTACCGTAACATTTCTGGTTGGCGCGGCGTCGGCCAATATGGTCACCAACCCAGGCTTTGAAACCGGTGATTTCACCGGCTGGAGCTCGTACGGCTCGTGGTATGTCAGCAACAATCCGAATGATGTACATTCCGGAACGTGGGCCGCGGTCAACAGTCTGACGGTGTCGGCTGGCACGACATCCACCACTTATTCCGGACTGTACCAGAACATCACGGATACTACCGCAGCGGGACAAGCCTTCAACGCCAGCGCCTGGATTTCAACCGCCGCAACCAATGGTTACAGCGAGGCTTTTTTTCAGGTGCAGTTCCAAAATTCATCAGGTAATGTGCTACAACAGGATGTTACCACCCCTGTTACTGTGGACCAAGCCTACGCGCAATACACATTGAGCAATCTCGTTGCGCCCAGTGGTACTACCATCATACAAGTGCAAGGCGTGGTAGAGGGAATTGGCGGGCTGACGGCTACGAGCAGCAACACCGGCTATACCCGCTTTGATGACTTTTCCCTGACACCCGTACCCGAACCAGCCAGCATTGCGTTGATGACGCTAGGGATTGCCAGTTTGGCACTCGTATCCAGACGGCGACGGGCCTGAACACCAGACGGCGCAGACGACAAATTGCTGATACGGCACGGCTGCACGCGTGTATTTGTTACCGTGCAGTCGATGGTTTGTTGCGTCAGAAATGTTTCTGTTGGAAGTGAAGGACACGCGTGTCCGCTTTCCCGTTGAGGGCGGTATGTAATTCCGCCGGCAGGCACTATTGGGCGGTGCATTGGCGTATAGCCAACGCGCCTTCCTATAGTTACTCTTGGCGAGAATAGTGTCCTATTGGGTTACCAGTTACGTAAAGGCCGACAAATGGTCGCCAAAATCGTATAAAATTGCGACAGTCCAAAGCATGGGAATTTTTGGAATGGTACGGCAGACCGTTATCCGTTGTGGGGTTGTATCCGGAGTTTTATCGTGTTTAAGTTTTCCGTTTTTGCCGCGCTGATGGCGATTGGCTCTGTCGTGCTCTTGGCAGGTACGGCGTCGGCCAACAATATGGTCACCAACCCAGGCTTTGAAACTGGCCATTTCACCGCCTGGAAATCCTATGGTAGTTGGCGTATCAGCAACAACCCGGCGGATGTACATTCCGGGAAGTACGCCGCAGTCAATAACCTGACGGTGTCGGTTGGCACCACATCAACCACCTATTCCGGACTTTATCAAAACGTCAGCGATCCCAACGCGGCGGGACAGGCCTTCAATGCCAGCGCCTGGATTTCAACTGCGGCAACCAACGGTTACAGCAAGTCTTTTTTTCAGGTGCAGTTTCAAAATACTTCAGGCAAAGTTCTCAAACAGTACGACACCACGCCTGTCACCGCGGATCATGCTTACGCACAATACTCCTTGAGCGACCTCGTTGCGCCGCGTGGCACTGCCATCATACAAGTGCAGGGTGTGGTAGAGGGAATTGGTGGGCGGACTCCTGCAAGCAACAACACCGGTTATACCCGATTCGACGATTTTTCGCTGGCACACGTCGCAGTACCTGGCAAGGTCAAGCACCGGGCAGCAGCCTACAACGGTGGGAAAGTGTCGCTGCGCCAAGATCGGTTCCTTCTCAATCTTGAACATCGTTGCTTCCGATATTTCTGGGATGAAATGAATCCACGCAACGGCCTGGCACCCAACCGGACCCCCGTTGCGGGCGGCCCCGCCCCCGTCGCAAGCATCGCCGCCACGGGGTTTGGCTTAACCGCTCTGTGTATTGCCGACGAGCATCATTGGGAACCGCACGCGGAGATTTATAAGCGTGTACTTCGAACGCTCGTGTTTTTCCGTTACAAGGCACAATCTGCACATGGTTTTTATTATCACTTTCTCGGCATGCGTAGTGGCCGAAGACTTTGGCACTGCTCGGCCTCCTCAATTGACACGGCCTTGCTGATGGCGGGCGTATTGACAGTGCGCCAGCATTTTGCGGGGACGGCCGCCGCACGTGTGGCCACATCTATTTATCGCCGCGTGGACTGGCCATGGATGCTGAATTCCAACTTTATGCCCAATGGCGAAAAGACGCTCGCGATGGGGTGGAGACCTAGCAGCGGATTTATCCACTATAATTGGTTTCAATTTAATGAAGGGCCATTGATCTATCTCCTTGGCATTGGTTCCAGTACCCATCCACTGCCTCCAAAAAGCTGGAGTGCGTGGAGGCGAGGCCCCCTTATTACCTACGGCGGTTACACATTCATGAACGGAACACCCGCAGCCCCTGCACCCCTGTTCACGCACCAATACCCGCAAGGGTGGTTCAATCTGCGCGGGTTATGTGACCGATATGCTGATTATTTCAGAGATTCGCGTTACGCGACGCGGGCCAATCGCACCATGTGCATGAATTTGGCGAAACGGTTTCCCGACTACGGGCCTAATTCGTGGGGAATTAGCGCTTCTCTTTCGCCATCAGGTTATAGGGCATGGGGTGAGCCTCCGCCAACACTAACCGGTCCCAACGCTATCAATGGAACCTTGGTGCCCTGCGCGGCCGGTGGCAGTATTCCGTTTGCGCCAAAACGATGTATTCAGGATTTGATGGCCATGCGGAAAACTTTTCGCAACCTGCACATCTATGGCCGCTACGGGTTTGTCGATGCCTTTAATCCGTTAACCGGGTGGGTGGCGAAGGACCTGCGCGGCATAGATCAGGGAATCACCTTGGTCATGGCGGAAAATTATCGCACCGGGTTTGTATGGCGAACTTTTATGGCGGACCCGGTGGCCAAGCGGGCATTGCATCGGGCCGGATTTCATAAAATGACTGCGGCAGACGCGCTGCCCAAGGACACCTCCGTCTTTTCGCGCTGAAAACGTTGCTTTCGGAATTGCAAAAAAAAGTGGTAAGGTATGTCAAGTTTTCTGGAGAATTTATGAAAAAAGCCGGTTGTTGTGATTTTCGTTTGCCGCGTTTCCCGCAACAGCGAGAAATGTCATGGTGGCTGAAATGTAAATCCATCGAACTGGCCCCTGCGGGGAGGGCGTCGCTTGTTCTTGCGGCAGTTTTGGCAATGATCGGTCTTGTGGGTTCTGGGATACCAGCGCGGGCCGCGGGCAACACTGCCAACAAGTCCACCGGTGTGGTCAGCCACCGGGACTGGATGAATCCCGCCCTGGCGGTGAACAAACGGGTTGCCGATTTGATGGCGCATATGACCCTGCCGGAAAAAGTAGGCCAGTTGTTGCAGGTAAGTTGGATTAAGAACCTTTCCCTTATTGCTCCGGCTATCAAAGATGGAATGGTAAGCTCATTACTTGGATTTGATCCGCCCCATGCGGGTAAAGTGTCAGGTGGCAGCTACTGGCGTTATCGTATTTCACAATACAACGCCGCGCAAAAAATGGCCGTTGTCGATACGCGATTGGGTATTCCGCTGCTCTTTGGCAGCAACGTACTGCATGGGTTTAAAACCACATTCCCAATCCCGCTGGCCATGTCATGTTCTTGGAATCCGCGACTGGTGGAGCATTGTGAGCGTGTTTCCGCGCGCGAGGCCACAGCCGCGGGCGTTAACTGGACGTTCGCCCCCATGATAAACATTTCGCACGATCCCCGATGGGGAAGAGTCGCGGAGAGTTTTGGTGAAGATCCCTACCTGAATTCGGCATTTACCGCAGCTGCGGTACGTGGCTTCCAAGGGAAGAATCCAGCCGCGCCTGGCAACCTGATAGCCTGCCTTAAACATTATGTTGGTTACGGCGCTGTGCAGGGTGGGCGGGACTACAATCAAACTGAAATCACTCGATTTACCCTTTGGAATTATTACCTGCCCGCCTACCTGGCTGGAATTAAGGCTGGTGCGCTTACGGTGATGAGCGCGTTTAATTCAATCGGCGGAACACCCTGTACCGCCGATCGTTACACGTTGCATGATATATTAAAGCGCGAGTGGAGTTTTCGTGGTTTTGTGGTCAGCGATTGGCAGTCGGTTAAACAATTGGTGCCGTGGGGCTACGCCTACGATGACGCGGACGCCGCCCGCCGGGCACTGTACGCTGGCCTCGACATGGAAATGGCCAGCGACACCTACAAGACTCTGGTACGGCAGGTACGCGATGGTAAGGTGCCGGTGTCGGAAGTAAATGCCGCGGTGCGTCGGGTGCTGCGCGTAAAGTTTCTAAGCGGACTGTTTGAACACCCTTACGCCAGTACCACGCGTTGGCAACACGCCTTTCTCAAGCCTGCCTATGAACAACTTGCTTTGCGCACTGCGGAGCAATCCTGTGTATTACTTAAAAACGCCAAAAGCATTCTTCCATTGATCCATTTTCCAAAGCGTGTGGCGGTCATTGGCCCGCTGGCGGACAGCCGGGCGCAATTTTTGGGGTGCTGGGCCAGCATGGGAAGTGCTACAGGAATGGTTTCACTGCCGCAGGCACTGCGCGCCGGATTGCCCACTAAAGTCGCCATTTCAGTAATCCGCACCGGTATGAGTAAAACCACTAATTTTCATCGTGCCGTGGCGCTAGCCAAACGTTCCGACCTGATCATCATGATGGTCGGAGAAAAATCTTCAATGAGTGGAGAAAACACCAGCCGCGTCCGCATTGGTTTGCCCGGCAAACAACAGCAGTTATTCAATGCGGTAGCCGCCACAGGCAAACCGATTATCACGTTATTGTTCAATGGTCGCCCCTTGGTAATTCCCACGGTGATAAACAAATCGACCGCGGTATTGGAATGTTGGCAACTGGGAACCGAAACGGCCCCGGCCATATTTGATATCTTGCGCGGAAAATATAATCCCTCCGGTAAAATCACCATGGACTTTCCGCGTTCGGTCGGCCAAATTCCTGTTTATTATGATCACTTGAACACGGGGCGGCCCGAGCTTGGTAAGTACATTGATGGTTCCCGACATCCGGAGTTTTGCTTCGGATACGGCTTATCCTACAGCACGTTCAAGATCAGCCCGGTGCGATTGAGTACCACGAAATTGAATATCGGCGGCACAATTCAGGCCAGCGCTGTGGTTACCAATACCGGGCACCGCGCCGGCACAGATATCGTACAGCTTTATATACGCTGCCTTTATTTCAAGGCTGGCTGCCGTCCGGTTCGCGAACTCAAGGGCTTCCAGCCGGTACATCTTTTGCCCGGGGAAAGTAAAACCGTCACGTTTACGCTCGGCAACAAGGAACTGGGCTACTATAATCGCCAAGGCAAGTGGATTGTTGCGCCCAGTCCATTCGACGTTTGGATATCAGGGGACTCTGCTACCGGTACCGCGGCACACTTTATTTTAGTACCTGCCGGGGGCGTCGGTGCAACGGTTCATGGAAAAGGCTCAGGTAGTTTTGCCCGTCGTGCTTCCGCCCCGCGACGTTTACGCCGGTACGAGAAAGCAACTGCCACCAAGACGTAAAACACGTTAATTTATCAGACTGTTTCCGCCATGTAACCGCTTACGGGTTCAGAATTGTTGTTCATTAACGTGAGTTCGGAATACGGAGTATTGTTAAATTACAATGTGTTACGATTTTGGAAGATCAAAATTACGCCTCGGAAATCGGAAATAAATGGCTTTTGCCGGAGTTCGTTGGCAGATTCTCAAAAAATTGCCTAAAATTATTGTAAAATATGAGTTCTTATCCCGAACTCACGTTGTTTTATGGTCAGACTTGTTGTGAGTCTGACAGGCCGGTAGGCCGTGAACGGTTTTCGATTCATCAATGGCTATCTGCCGTTATGAACAGCCCAGCGACTCACCGCAATTCAGGCATTTGTAGCAGCTTCCGTTACGGACGGTAATGCTGCCGCATTTACACACCGGGGCATCACCCATCAACGTGGCCATCTGCTGGGATAGCGCGTGGGGAGAGGCCGCTTGGGGAGCCGAAACCAGACTTGCCGTGTTGCCGGTTACTCCGGCTGCTCCATGCACTGTCGTGGATACCGCCAATGTCGCCGCCAAATCAGAAGGCCTATTGGCAAAACGGCTATGATGACCATTGCCATTGCCTTTGCCATTGCCATTTGATTTGGACACGGCGGGAGCACCAGCCGACACATCCGACGGCAGCGCGGTAACCTCATGTTCCAAAGCGTGATCAGCGAGAGCCGGTGGATGGTGCGGCGAATTCAAATCACGATAACCCGCGATAAACTGCATGCCCAGCCAGCGCACCAGATAATCAATGGGACTTTTGGCAATGGGAATATCCACATTGGTAGTCATGCCCGCGGGTTCAAATCGCATGTGCTCAAACTTGCGGACAATGGCCTCCAGCGGCACTCCATATTGCAGATTCAAGGATACCAGCGTGGCGATGGTATCCATCAGTCCGCCGACGGTGCTGCCCTGCTTAGCCATGGTAATGAACACTTCGCCGGGACTGCCATCATCAAACAGACCGCAGGTGAGGTAGCCTTCATGACCGGCAATATCAAATTTATGAGTAATGCTGTTGCGCGTGTCGGGCAGGCGGCGGCGTAGCGGACGATGCACGACTTTTTCGATAATGCGCTCCACGACTTTAGATCCGCCGGTGGCACCAACCTCCAGTGCTCCCGCGGGAACCGTTCCGTTGCCCAATAACGCCGGACTCGGATCGCCACAGGTGGTGCAGGCCGCGGCAGCTTCAACCTTCAGGGCGTCTATATCCGAGTCATCCGAGGCATCATCATCGGAAGTGGAATTCAGTGGCTGGCTCAATTTGGAGCCATCACGATACAGCGCCACCGCCTTGAGACTAAGCCGCCAGCTTTCACGATACGCTTCTTCAATATCACCCAGGCCCACCTCATTAGGTAAATTGATGGTTTTGCTGATGGCGCCGCTGATAAACGGCTGCGCCGCGGCCATCATACGGATGTGCCCCAGATGATGAATAAAACGTTTGCCTGTGCGGCCACACCGATTGGCGCAGTCAAATATCGACAGATGTTCCGCTTTAAGATGCGGCGCGCCTTCAATGGTCTGCGAACCGCAGATCGTGTCACTGGCTTCGCGAATCTGCCGCTTGGTAAAGCCCAGCGACCGCAGCAAATTGAAGTTCGGCTGCTGCCATTGCGCGGTGGAAAAGCCAAGGCGATTCAAGGTCGCCGCGGCAAGTGTCCAGGGAGAAAAGGCGAAGGCCAGCTCGAAAACAGAAGGCAGGCATGCCTCTATTTTTGCCAGTTCTTCATCCGTGAAACCCTTCGCCTTAAGCGTGTCCATGTTGATGTGCGGTGCACCTTGCAGGCACAACGTACCCATGACGTAGGTCAAAATGTCTTTAATCTGATCCGGTGTGTAGCCCAGGTTTCGCAACGCCGGTTCAATGGATTGATTGGCGATTTTGAAGTAACCTCCGCCCGCGAGTTTTTTGAACTTTACCAGGGCAAAATCAGGTTCCACACCGGTCGTGTCGCAATCCATCAGCAGACCGATGGTGCCGGTGGGCGCTATGACGGTGGTTTGCGCATTGCGATAACCAAACTGTTCACCAAGGGTCACCGCCCGATCCCAAGCCGTGCGGGCCGCTTGCAGCAGTCTAGGGTCAAGCGTCGAATGTGTGCCGAATTGGGCCGCATCTATTTCCACCGGCTTGACCGACAGCCCCTCATAGTGCCCCGCTGCATACGCGGCGGCGCGATGATTGCGCATCACCCGCAACATATCCTCCCGATTCGGATGAAAACCCGGAAAAGCACCATGTTCACGGGCCATTTCCGCGGAGACGGCATAAGATTCAGCCGTCATCAACGCGGTGATGGCACCGCAAAGGGCGCGGGCCTGATTGCTGTCATACGCGATTCCCGCCACCATCAGCATCGTGCCGATATTGGCGTAACCCAAGCCCAGGGTGCGGTATTCATAGCTCAGACGGGCGATTTCCCGACTTGGATAAGCGGCCATGAGCACGGAAATTTCCAGCACAATCGTCCAGAGTCGGCAGGCGTGCTGAAATCCTTCAATATCAAATTTTCCCTCGGCTGCGGAAAAAAACTTCATGAGGTTAATGGAAGCCAGGTTGCAGGCAGTATTATCAAGAAACATATATTCGCTGCACGGATTGCTGGCATTGATGCGACCGCTGCGTGGGCAGGTATGCCACTGATTAATGGTATCGTCAAATTGCACGCCGGGATCGGCACAGCGCCAGGCGGCGAACGCGATTTGGTCCCAAAGGTTGCGCGCCTTGATGGTCTTGTGGACTTTGCCATCCGTCCGGCGGATGAGTTGCCAATCCGCATCCTTTTCCACTGCGGTAATAAAGGTGTTCGATACGCGCACGGAATTGTTGGAATTTTGGCCGGAGACCGTGGCATAAGCCTCCCCGTTAAAATCGTAATCCAGTTTGAGTTGCAAATTCTCTGCCAATTCCTGCTGCTCCCTGGGCAGGTGCTTGAGGCCTTCCACCATCGCCGCGACTTTGATTTCTTCGCGGACTTTCCAATTGACGAACGCTTCAATATCCGGGTGATCCAGATTCAGGCACACCATTTTTGCCGCCCGCCGCGTGGTGCCGCCGGATTTAATGGCTCCCGCGGCGCGATCACCGATGCGCAGGAAGCTCATGAGGCCGGAGGATTTTCCACCGCCGGAAAGGGATTCATTTTCCCCCCGTAGTTTGGAAAAATTACTGCCGGTGCCGGAGCCATATTTAAATAAACGCGCTTCGCGCACCCACAGGTCCATGATGCCGCCGTCATTGACCAGATCATCATTGACGCTCTGGATAAAACAGGCATGCGGCTGGGGGTGGGTGTAGGCATCGGTGGCCTGCTCCAACTGATGCGTTTTGGGATTCACAAACCAATGCCCCTGCGACGGGCCAGTGAGGCCGTAGGCATAATGCAGGCCGGTATTAAACCATTGCGGCGAATTAGGCGCAGCCTTCTGCGTCAGGAGCATGTGCGCCAATTCATCATAAAAAGCCTGTGCGTCGGCCTTGGAATCAAAATAACCATATTCCTGTCCCCAGTGAGTCCAACAACCGGCCAACCGATGCACCACCTGCTTAACAGATGTTTCCGGGCCAGTTTGGGGGTTGCCATCGGCATCCAATATCGGCTTGCCCTGCGCGTCGGTTTGCGGAATCCCCGCTTTGCGGAAATATTTGCTGACCATGATGTCCGTGGCCAATTGCGACCAGTCCGCGGGAATTTCCGCATCCTTCATTTCAAAGACCACCGAGCCATCCACATTGGAAATTTTGCTGGTGCGTTTGCTGAATTTCACCGTGGCGTAAACGTCCACACCGGGTTTGGTAAACCGACGATTAATCTTCATAGTTTTAACTCCTGCTTGCGTGCCTTAAATTTGCCGGCGACGTCCCATCCTGCGGCGTCGCCGGCCACTCCATGAAAGCCCCGGCTTTCCGTGACCGGCGGCACAATTTCAACATGCTCAAGCGTCTGTCGGAAATCGGCGAAAACCACCGATTTCCAACCCGCATTCTTAATCAACCTTAGGCAAGGTCAGCCCCGGTTGATCCTGGTATTTTCCTTGTTTATCCGCATAGCTGATATTACATACCTTCTCACCACGCAGAAAAATAATCTGGGCGATGCCTTCATTGGCATAAATTTTTGCCGGCAGCGGCGTCGTATTGGAAATTTCAATGGTGATGCGCCCTTTCCATTCCGGCTCCAGCGGTGTGACATTGACAATTATGCCGCATCGGGCGTAGGTGCTTTTCCCCACGCATATCGCCAGAATGTCGCGCGGAATCTCAAAGTATTCCACGGTTTCACACAGCGCGAAACTATTCGGTGGAATTAATACATAGCCTTCCTTGCCGGCCGCCACATCCACGAAACTGCGCGGAGAAAAATGTTTCGGATCCACGGTTTCAGAATTAACATTGGTAAAAATCTTGAACTTCGGCCCCACCCGCACGTCATAGCCATAGCTGGAAACTCCATAGCTTACCGCTCCGGGCCGTTTGATTGCCTTTTCAAAAGGATCGATCTTGATGGATGCTTCGATCTGAAAATCAGCAAGAATCGCCATGCTACTGTACCTGCCTGCAATTAACCGCAAAAACGTTAGGTCTTTGTTAGCATATCACAATTCTGACTGAAACTCAAGAGAAAGGAATTTCGCCCCTGAATCATTTCCGCCAAAATTGTCGACCTTATTGAATTCTAAAAACCGCGTACATGCGATCATTAAGAATTCAATAAGATTCACAAACACTACTTTAACACTATATCTTGTGGTGTCAAGCATTTTAATTACTAAATCTTGATTGACAGGTTCTCCACAATCCTAACCCATTATATCCACAAGACTTGTGTAAGCATATTTTTTTACTACCAGCTATAGTGGTGGCTGGAGTGGACATGTGGATAAATTCGTTTTGTGTTTTTTCAGTGCAATTATGCCGACAAGGAAAATACTCATTGCTTATTGCACAGTGTATATACGTATGAAATCCAGATAGCCGCGGGGGCCGCTGGCACGGGTATGTCGCGCCACGGATTTATTGATCTTCCGGAGAGCCTGGATCACATCTTGCCGTGAATAATCATTCAGGCTCAGCAGAACGCGCAAATCCCATTGTAATCGTCGCCCCAATTCATCCGACCCGGCATTCGCCTCGGGGTTGATGCCCATGCGATTAAGCGTGGAAGCCACGGCTCCATCCGTCAGGTGTGCATGATGCCGATCAAAGGCACTGATGCTGCGTTCAATTTCCATAAACAAAGGCAGGTATTCCGGCGCTGTCGGTTCAACGCTTGGCGCATTGATACCAGGCCCATACAAATCTTTCAATGTTTTGAGCATACGCCGGTGCGCCACGCCGTGAACGGTGATCTCGATTTCGTCTTTAGACTCATCAATAATAGCAATCGTGGCGTCGTCTTTATCGCCGCCGGGCGTAGCGCTCTGATCGTTAAAAAGCCGGTTTACTTCAGCGTCCATCCCCTATTACCTTTCATTTGTTCAGCCACCCTTGTAAGTCCCGTTTTCCGCTGTCACTGCCCGCGTCGTGTCGCCGGGCCGATCCGGTACGGTCAAACCAGGCCGGCGGTCAACATTTTCTTAAATTCCATCATACGCATTTTCACGACCGCCGGATCGGCCTTTTTAAGACCTTCAAGCGAAAAACCCTGAATTGTGAAGCTGGCCAGCACGGTTCCTGCCGCCACCGCCTGCTTGACATGCGCTAAGGACCAGCGCGGCAAAGCCGCTAGATATCCCAGCATTCCGCCGGCAAAACTATCGCCCGCTCCGGTTGGGTCGATGACTTTATCCGTGGGATATGCCGGCATGGCGAAGAGTGCATCGGCATACGCGGTTAAACATCCATGCTCCCCCTTTTTCAGCACTACCATGCGCGGACCGGAGGTCTTGAGCATGGTGCGAATCTTCTTGATGGCCGCCACCAGGTTCACTTGTCCGGTCAGCAACCTGGCTTCTAAATCATTGAGCACCAGGCCATCGACTTTTTTTAGACTGGCGATTAATTCGCTGCGGTATTGATTGATCCAGAGGTCGCGGGTGTCGGCCACCACCAGCTTAGGATGGCGTACCTGATCCAGCAGTTCCATTTGCAGGGTGGGATGAGTAGCGGCAAGGAAAACGATTTTAGAATCCGTAAACCGCGCTGGAACCCGGGGCGTTTTTTCCGCCAGCACATTGAGATCAACAGCCGTAGTGGTGGCTTCATTCATGGTGGAGTCATAACGGCCGCTCCAGCGGAAGGTTTTGCTTCCGGCGCGGCGCTCCAGGCCGGTAATATCAATATTGGCATGCTGGAACGCTTTGTCAAAAGACTTGGGGCAATCCTCTCCTACCACGGCCACCAGGCGAACTTTAGTAAAATGCGCGGCGGCCCAGCTGAAATAGACGGCTGATCCGCCAATGATATTTTTCCGGGTCCCGTGCGGGGTGGTAACACAATCAATACCAATGGAGCCGGTGACCAGTAGAGACATAAGTAAATCCTTAAATCATGGCACGCATCTTTCGCGCACCAGGACGACGCGTGCCTAAGACCATATAGAATACCGCATGATGGCTTATTCGTCACGGCAGGACGGCTGCAGCAGGACGGCTGCGGCCGGGACCGGGCATATTCCGTCACGTCGGAAATACTGTATCGGACTGGGCTCCAGCCCCAGTCCAGCGGGTGTTCCAAGCGTGCTCTACGCCCAATAAATCTAAAACGCGGCCGGCAACCATCGTTACAAGATCATCTATGGTCTGCGGATTTTTATAAAAGCCAGGACTGGCCGGGCAGATGACGGCGCCAGCCTCGGCAAGTTGCGCCATATTACGCAGTTCAATTAAGCCGAGCGGCATTTCCCGATGCAGCACAATTAACCGGCGGCGTTCCTTGAGGGTAACCTGTGCGGCGCGGCCAATAAGATTGTCGCCAATGCCGTGGGAGATTTCCGCTAGCTTGTTGCTGGAACAGGGGGCGAGCACCATGCCATCGGTTTTATAGGACCCGGAAGCGATGCACGCCCCGATATCGTTATACGACAGTGGAATAATGTCATGGACCATCGCGGCGGCGAGTATATCTTCCGGGACTGGGCGCTCCACACCGAGTTCATCATGCAGAATCCGCCGCCCCGCCGGCGAAACAATCAGATATACACGACTGCCGGCGGCGGATAGTCCTTGTAAAATTCGCCGGGCATATATAGCGCCCGAAGCACCGGTAATGGCGAGAATAAAAGTCTTTGGCATAAGCGTATCTCCAAATCCGAGGCTTCCCGTCGGCCGGGCCGGTGGTTGCTATTATCATCATGAGACGCCCGCACCCGCGGCTCTTCATGCGTCGTCGAGTTCTTCCTCATTGATGAGGGTTTTATAAATCAGCGCATGGTCGTTAAACCAGTTATAAATTTCGGTATTGCATAAAAAATCGGAACCATAGCGGTGCGCCAGGCGGTCGGTATAATCCTCATTCCGGCAATCACGCAGATGATCCAACAGCGCCATGCCCGCGAAAAACCAGCTCGGTTTAATGACGTTCGGAAGTTTGGTGCAATACAGCGATATATTTTCCGATCCAAACTGCTGTTGGCAATGGCGGCACCACCAGTCGCAGCGCACCGTGCGGCGCATAAGTTTCCGCGGTTCCGTCATCTTACGCATGGCGAGTTCCCCGGTAGCAAAAACAGATTCCGGCGGTCAGCGCTTTTGTCAGTACCTCGGAAAAACCGGCGTCCTGCATGCGTTGGGTCAGTTGCGCCGGAGAAATAAACGTGTTGACGCTTTCGGGCAGGTATTGATAGGCCCCGGTTTTATCACCACTGATCAGCGTGGCGGTACGCGGTAGAATCCGGCGAAAATAAAAATTATAACCGGCGCGCAGCAGCGGATTTTGCGGCAGGGAAAATTCCAGGATAATCAGGCGTCCTCCGGGGCGCAGAATCCGGTAGAATTCATCCACCGCTTTACCCCAATCGGAAACATTACGAATGCCAAAGGCAATGGAGACCACATCCACGCTTTGATCGCGCAGGGGCAGGCGCAGGGCGTCACCCTCATAAAACGACAGGCCACGACCATCCACCCGTGTCCTTTTTCCGCAGGCCCCCCGCAGCATGGCGTGGCAAAAATCAAGGCCAATGACGCGTTTGGGATTGGCACGATGAAAAGCCACGGACAAATCCCCGGTACCGCAGGCAATATCCGCGACCACATCCGACGGTTTCACACCGGCAAGGCGCACCGCCTGCCGCCGCCAGTAATGATCCATCCCCAGTGAATGCAGATGGTTATTAAGATCATAAGATGCCGCAATGGCCGAAAACATGCGCTGCACACGCCTGGCCTTATCCGCGGCCTGATGCGGATTTTTAAGGCTCCCTTGATCCCATGCGGGCGCGGGGGCAAAAGTTGGCTTGATATACGGCATTTTTCAATGTTATCCAACGCGTAACACTATCAACATAATTATAGCGTCTAGTTTGTCGCGCCTACAAATGCCTAAGAGCAACTTGAATATTCGCCCCATTCATCATCAGGTTCAGCCGCGAGTAGAGGAACATATCTTTGTGGCCTTCATGAGCTATGCACTCATGGCCATCTTACAGACGCGCACGCGGCAACACGGGTCTGACGCTCCGCGCGGTGTTGGCACAACTTGCCGAGATCCAGAGGATTGATGTGCATCTTTCCGTCAATGACGGAAGATGCCTGGTGATGGCCCGCTGTACCGAGCCGGCACCGGACCAGTAATTGCTGCTGGATAAGTATGGCTACGAGAATGCTTTGATAAGTCCACCCGTCCTTGGGCTTCCCAACTTTTTTCTCCAGTACCACGCGGGTTTTATGGTCCACTTCCGCCGCAGCCAACGGTGGCGCATCGTGGCGTTCATGTGGCCACGAGAAATAAACTGCCGCCAAGACGCAAAATTCGTTGATTTTACAGCGCATTATCGCACTGCAAACCAGTGAGTTTTGCTGGAACATCCGTTACAGCGCATTATCACGGTGCAAAGCAGCGGATTTTTCTGGAACATCCGTTAAAACCTTAACCTCCCATTATCGAATCACCCGTTGCGCTGCAGAAACTATCACAGGCCCAAGTTTGCTGTTCCCGTCCACCGTAATGGTTATTTATCAGGAACCGGCGGCTGCGTGGCTTTGCTGCTGCGATTACTTAGGGTATTAATGTACCAGATGATCGCGTTAAGCTGGGTTTCGTGCGGATGCTTGGGGCCGGATAACATGGGACCGTATGTGGCGGGCATGACGCCGGCCGGGGCGCCCACCACCAGCAACTTTCCCGGATGCAAAATCATGGTCCGCAGGAATGTATAATTTGCAATGACGGTTTTTCCATCAGTGAGTTTTTGTGGATAGCCCGCGAGATTTTTCCAGCTTGGCCCAACGCCCGGGTTTCCATTGACAGTGTGGCATCCGATGCAGCCCAGACTGGCGTAGAGTTTTGCACCCAAAACATGCAGAGGAACTTTGGCGGCGGAGGGCACAGAGGTGGCTGATGCCACGGCGGGCAACAGTACCGGCTTGGCGCCGTGTGTATATTGCGCCACTACCATATCTTCCGCCAGTTCAATACCAACGGTTGCCTGCCGCCGCTTCTGGTTTACCCAATGCGGTTGGATGGAAGCGATTTGCCGCTGCTGAATAGCCGCGGACCAGGTGCTGACACCGGCCTCTTTTTGCGCTTCAAGAACATGACGGTAGTGATGGAAAAAGGCGATCACCGCCAGTAGCAGAAGCACCACCAGCAGTGTCAGAAATGATCCCGCCAGCAGCAAGGTGTGCCAATCCGCATCATCACGCGCCGCCGGCGCACCGGCAGCGCCGGGCACCGGAGGCGTTGTGGATTGCGGAGGAACATTGGGTTGATCAGAGTACGGATTGTTACTCATAATAAATACCTTACATATTTTCCAAAGCCAGACCTTCAGCCAGATTCGGATCACGAATCGGCATCAACGCACTGCGACGGAGCAGATAAAACGTATGGGCTACCCACAGGCCACCGATACCCACCAGACACAAAACATCCAGTGCCAGCGCCATAGGTTGCAGCGGCTTCCAGACAATTTTTTCCACCGCGCCAACCAGGCGGTATGGATCATGGTTACCGGCAACCGCGGCCAGACCGGCATGGGTGTTCACCCAGACAAGGGGCTGTACCTGCCAGAATATATCCAGATATCCAAAAAACAACAGCCATACGCACCAAAAGGCCAGCAACGCTTTATTGCGTTTGACATGGCGTGACATTAATCCAAAGAATGGCACGATAAAGTGCCCAAACAACAAGGCCAGCGTGATGAAAAGCCAAGGCCCGACACAGCGCATCAGGAAAAAGGTCGTTTCTTTGGGTACATTGGCGTACCAGATTAACATATACTGTGCGAACCCAAGATAGGCCCAGAACATAGCCCACCCATACAGCCATTTACCCAGGTCATGATAATGCTCAACGGTAATGGAATTCGTCAGTCGCCCCTTGCGCTGTAGCCACATTGCCAGCAGTGGCAACACGGTATAAATCGCCATCCCCACGCCGGCGAAGAAAAATCCCGGTTCCATGTAGCTAAGCCATTTGGGCTGCAGAGACATGACATAGTCCACCCCCGCGAAGTTGACGATCCAGAATACCGCCAAGAAACCCCACCCGGCCTGTTTTCGCAATTGGCGCATCGGGGCCACGCTTCCATCCTGATCCTGTGCCACCGATAGGCCGCGAAAATACAGGCTTAAACCAATGAGAAACGCAAAATAAATAACGCTGCGAACCATGAAGAAAGGCACGTTGAGATAACTGGTTTTGTTGAGAAGATTTGGATCTGAATGAACATAATGGTAGTGCGTCCAGATAAAAATCTTATGGAAGCCCAGCAACAGCGGAATGGTCAGCACCAGCAGCGGAATAAAATTGCAGCTCATAGCTTCGGCCAGACGCCGCACCACCACGCTCCAGGACGCGCGAAACAGATGATGCCCCAGCACAAAAAGCAGCGCACTGGCCGAAATGACAAAAAACAGCAACCATGCGGTTAGATAACTAAACAGGAACTGCCTCCAGCCATCGTGCAGCGCGGCCCCCAGCGCGGCCGCAAGGACCAATGCGGCAATGCCGGCAATCACCCCCCCACCCATGATGCGGCCGCCGAGTTCATCAAGGTAAAATTGGTCCTTGGGCCCAAGTTCTATGATTTTATTTGTCACGTTGTTCGCGCTCCATTTTCTTGAGCTGATTTCGCACGGATTTCGGCAAGCGGTTGACCGCAACTTTTTTCCGGGAAAGCTGTAACGCCCGCACATAAGCCACAATCGCCCACCGATCCACAACCGGGATTTGATCTTTATATGCTGCCATGACGGCAACACCATTCGTTATAACACTGAATATCCCGCCATCCGGCATAAACGCCACGCCGGGACCGGTGAGATCGGCCGGCTTGACCCAAGTTCCCGCATCAGGGGAACCCGCAGCGCGCAGTTTATTGACGTATTGGTTCACGGAGCCGTTGCCCATGCCGTTAAAACCATGGCAAGGCGTGCAGAATATATCGAACTCTTGCTGCCCGCGCAAGACCAATCTGCGGGTTACGGGGATTGGAATTTTGGTAATGAACTGTCGCTGTCCATGGACCAATTTCTGTCCCAGCATAATCCGGTCATACTGCAATCCGCTGCGGATTGCGACATGATCTTTTTTCCAGTTATCAGGATAGGCTCGGGCCTCCGCCATGTTAACAAATGTGAAATCCTGCTGGGCCATGGTACCGGCAATGTGCGGACGCATCGCGCGATCATCCGCAAAAACCGAACTGCGACGTTCCGGGGTGAGATAGGGCATGCGATCCATACCCTGAATAATCGCAAAACGTGGCGTGGTGGTATACGAATAGCGCCGCACTGCAACAATGGCAAAAGGTATCAGGGCCAGCAGCACCAGATCACCGATGATATAAAAGTTCCGAATTTTGGCTTTCATCACATTAGTCCCTGACTTCTTCAATCGCCGTGGCGCCAAGTTTCTTCAACAACTCCGTTGTGGCCGAGGGGCTGTACGACGGATCGGTTGCTTCCACGGCGATAAACATGCCATCATCGGTAACGCGGCGGAAGCGTTCCGTATTCAATAACGGATGATAAAATTGCGGCAATCTGGCCAGCACGAACATGCCGTGCACCACAAACAGCGTACCGCCCAAAATTCCCAATGCAAAGGCCATGGGAATATGTCCCGGCAAGCCCCAGAACGGTTTACCGGAAAAGACCATGGGATAAAGATACGCGTTACACAGCGGCGCCAGGACCAAAATACTCAATACCCCCCCCATCGCACCAATGAATGCTATCCAGGGCAATATGGACGGACGCAGACCCATGGCTTTTTCCATGCCATGGACGGGGAACGGCGTGTAGCAATCCCATTTTTTGTACCCGGCCTTACGCAAAGCTGCAGCGGCATTCAGTAATGTTTGCACATCTGAAAATTCCGCCAGCATACCGTACAGACGCGGTGCTGGCGTTTGCTGGTGTATGTTTTGTGCGGTGCTCATAACTACCATCTCATTTAATCACGGTCCGATATTGTTAACGCCCCACTTCGGGCGGCGAATCCTCACGTACATGCCCCTGCGCCTGCGGCAAAATGGCCTTCACTTCGGACATGGCAATCATGGGCAAAAAGCGGCAGAACAACAAGAACAATGTAAAGAACAGCCCAATGCTGCCGGCAAACGTCAGCCAATCCACATACGTCGGCGAATAATTATGCCAGGAGCTGGGCAAAAAGTCGCGATTCAGAATTGTGATGATGATCACAAAGCGCTCACTCCACATGCCCACCAGGCACAACACCGCCGCCGGCCAAGCCAGCCACCATGTCGCACGGGCGAATTTAAACCAGAAAATCTGCGGCACCAGACAATTGCAGAACAGAATCAGCCAACCCATACGCCAATAAGGTCCCATGATACGCGTGAGATAGGCAAACTGTTCATAACCGTTGCCGCTGTAATAGGCGATGAAAAATTCCATCAGGTAGATGTAGGTAACGATCGATCCCATCACCAGCGTAATCTTGGCCAGGTTGTCAAGATGCCGCTTGGTAATCAGGTCTTTGAGTCCGAACAATTCCCGCGCCGGAATCGCCAAGGCCAGCACCAGGGCGAAGCCGCTGAAAATAGCGCCGACAGTGAAGTATGGCGGGAAAATAGTCTCATGCCAGCCGGGCAGTTGCGACACCGCGAAATCCGTACTGACCGTGGAACTCACACCCAGCACCAGGGCGGTAGCCAGACCAGCCAATATCAGCACCGTGCGCTCATACAATTGCCAATGCTTGGCGGAACCGCGCCATCCCATGGCCAGAATTCCATAGATGAACTGACGGGACCGGGTCCTGGCACGATCACGGAAGGTCGCCAAATCCGGGATCATACCCACATACCAAAACAACATGGATACCGTGGAATAGGTACCGACGGCGATGGCGTCCCACAACAGCGGGCTGTAGAAGTTGGGCCACACCCCCATGACATTGGGAAGCGGCGCCATCCAATACGCAAACCAGGGCCGCCCGACGTGAATCGCCGGGAATAGCCCCGCGCACACCACCGCAAACACCGTCGTCGCTTCCGCAAAACGGTTGATGCCGGTACGCCATTTCTGCCGGAATAACAGCAGAATGGCGGAAATAAATGTTCCGGCATGGGCCAACCCCACCCAGAACACAAAGTTAATAATCGGAAAGCCCCAGAACACCGGCGAATTGTTACCCCACACGCCGACACCCGTGGCAATGGCATACGTTACCATGGCTCCCAGAACCCCCACCAGAGCGGTGGATATGGCAAAGGCCACATACCAAGCCTTGGGCGCGCGCGGCGCTTCGGCCACGCGGCATATCTTCCGCGTGACTTCCCGGAAGGTCGCCTCGCCCAGCACCAAGGGCGCTTTGCTTACGCCATCATCGACGGTGTTATCGAAATCACCGCTCATGGATTCCACCTGGGTTGTTGTCACCGAAGTCATACCATCATTTCCAAATCATCACTAGATCTATTCACTTAGACCCATCCGGAAACAGCTTCCGGCAGTCGGTTACATCAATCCCCTTGGCGAGAGAGGCTCCGCCGGCAGGGCCGGATTCGGATTCCAAACCTTGGGCAGATAGCGAGTGCGCGGCTTGGTGTACAGCTCCTTGTTAAGGATACCGTACATTCGATCCTGCTTCATGAGTTTCGCCACACGCCAGTCGGGGTTTCGGATGTCGCCGAACACCAACGCCCGCGTCGGGCAGGCCTGCGCGCAGGCCGGGGTGATTTCCCCATCCCGAATCCGTCGGTTCTGCCGCTCGGCCACCACCCGCGCCGTTTCAATACGCTGCACGCAATAGGTGCATTTTTCCATCACTCCGCGCACCCGGATGGAAACCTGCGGATTTTTCTGCAAGGCCAGCAGCGGATTCATTCCCTTCCGCAGAATGTTCGGCGTATAGAGATTGTTCAACGTGCCGCTGTTGTAGGAAAAGAAGTTGAAACGCCGCACTTTATACGGACAATTATTGGCGCAATAGCGTGTGCCGATGCAGCGATTGTATGTCATCATATTGAGACCATCGGCGCTGTGGCTGGTAGCCCCCACCGGGCAGACCGCTTCACACGGCGCGTTTTCACATTGCATGCACAAAATCGGTTCATGGACGGATTGCGGATTCTCCGATTCCGGCCCGCGGAAATAACGGTCAATGCGTATCCATTGCATTTCCCGGCCCAGCAGCACCTGCTCCTTACCGACGATGGGAATATTGTTTTCCGCCTGACATGCGATGACACAACTTGAACAACCTACGCATGTGGTCAGGTCCACCGCCAGACCCCATTGATAACCGGTGTCATAATGATGTTCATCCCACAACGATACGGCCGTCGATTTCTTGTGCCCCAGGCCGGGGCCTTTTTGAAATTCCGCAAAGGTGCCCTGATGAATCAGATCCGGTACCCGGGCGGCGATCGCGCGTTCCCCAATCGTACTGATGACAAAGTGATCCTGCGTGCTCGCCAGTTGGTAGGGCTTGTCCGTTACGGCCAGCGTGACACCGGAAACCATGGCCATCGCGGCGGTGGTGCGTAGCGTCCCGGCATTGAAGCCCGCACCGTTGCCGACATGACCGCTATGCGTGCGACCATAGCCCAACGCGATGGAAATTGAATTTTCCGGCTGCCCCGGCATCATGTAAGCGGCGATTTCCAGTTCCCGCCCGTCAACTTGCAAACGAATAATCTGGCTTTTATGCCGATTTAATCCCATGGCCAATCCCGTCTTGGGATTCAGCAACGCCGCATTATCCCACGTCAAACGGGTCATCGGGGCAGGCAGTTCCTGCAACCAGCCATTGTTGGCGAATCGTCCATCAAAGATTTTCGAATCGGTGCGGAAAACCACTTCCAAGTTTTGATGATTCAGTTTTACAGCCGAATTTTTGGCAAGCAAGGCGGCCAGAGCGCCGTTGAGATTTCCGGCGGACAGGCTCACATGCAGGGGTTGCCATGCCGTTTTTTCCACATAACCGTCAAACAACGCTTTTTTCCATTTCCATTCCGTGGCTTTAATTCCCAGCGTTCGCTGCACAATATCGTATGCTTTTTGCAGCGGATCTTGAATCACAATCGCCATGACTTCCACCGCGCTGCGTCCGCCGAAAATCGGCTGGATCAGCGGTTGCACAATGCTTACAGACATATCAAAGGTTCGGGCGTCGCCCCAATTTTCGAGATAATGACTTTCCGGCAGATGCCAGGCGCAAAGCACAGAAGTTTCATCCACGTAATCCGCCAGGTGTATGGTTAATGGCACACTGGCCAGCAGCTTGGCAAAATCAATATCCGCCGGCGCGGTATAAACCGGATTACCGCCCAGAATCACCAGGGCGGAAACTTCTTTTTTACGGATTGCCGCGGCCAACATCTCAATGGAAGCCAAGTGCGTGGGGCGACCAGGGTTCATTACCGGGTAATACGTGATGGTGCGCCCCGTGTTTCCCAAGGCGTCATTGATACCTGCGATCAAGCCATGCAATTCAGGCGGTTGATTGATCCCGGCCACCAACACCGAACGTCCTTTATTGGCCAGCAGGTCTGACGCCATAACTTCCAGCGTTTTCATTCCCGAACCGATATCTAAATTGTCCGGCGCCGGAATTTCCACATCCAATGCCAAGCCCCGCTTTTTCAGCTCCATCGCCAGCAAACACGCCACCGCCAGAACATCTTTGGCGGCCACGGGAATGCGATGCCGGGCGTTCTCCGCCATGGAACCGGTCATGGTGAAGGTGGATTCCACCACATACAGCCGATTCATGGCAGTCGCGTTGGCGCCATTTTTGGGATTGGTTAATTGCCGACCTGCCGCAAAATCCCGGCTCAGTTTGACCGCCAGCGGATCACCAACAAAAAAATCCTGATCAAAGGATACAATCACCTGCGCCGCTGCCAGATCCGGTACGGCCCGTCCGGGATGACCGAATACCATGCGCAGACCCTCACGTCCCGCATCATCGGAAATCGGTTCATATTCAAACCATTGCGATTCCGGCAACGCTTGGGCCAAACGATTGTGCATATCGGCCAGACTGGGCGAAGACGAGTTGCCTGACAAAACGGCCAAGCCTTTACCACCGGTCTTTTTGAAATTGATTAACTGTTCTTTCCAGAACGCCTCAAAGGTGCCCCAATTGGAATCCATCGCCTGTCCTTGGGCGTCGCGCTGCAATACCGAACGACTCCGATCCGGATCATAAACGTTCAATACGCTGGCCTGGCCATAGGCATCACTGCCGCCGCGATTTAACGGATGTTTGGGATTGCCATCAACCTTAATGGGCCGACCATCGACACTGGTAATCAGCATTCCCTGTGCCACACCACCGAGTTCCATGGCGGTGGTATATTGCACGGGAGTTCCCGGATCACGATTGGCGGGACGGTGGGCATAAGGAGCGAGCGTCTCCATGGGCCAGCGACAACCCGCCAGCCCCGCCAAGGCGAACGAGGCCCCCATAATTTTCAGGAAGCGTCGGCGATTCGAATGCAAAAATTCCGAGGCGTGTGAGGTAAATTCACGATCCACAAATTCACGAAATTCCGGCGTATCCGCCAGCTCATCCAGGCTGCGCCAGTATTCTTTACCGCTCAAATAATCCGTTTTCAGTGGTGGCATGTCTCACAATCCGTCAAAAGTTTGGTGCTGGGAACATGGTAACGCTTCATGAGGTACTGGCCCAGATTTTTGGGCAAAGTGGCCACAGTCAGGCCAAGGTCTTTGGCTAATTTCACCTTATTTTTTCCGGTCCAGTTTAAATTGGTGACTTCATCGCGCGGTCGCAGGTGCGGGGCCGGATTTTCATGGCAGGAAAGGCACCAATCCATACTCAAGGGCTTAGCCTGATACACCCGCGTCATCCGATTGACCGGCCCGTGGCACACCAGGCAACTGATACCCGCATTAATGTGCGCCGCGTGGTTGAAATAAACATAGTCCGGTAGTTCGTTAACCTGCTTCCAGGGAATCGGCATTCCGGCCATCTTAGGATTACCCGTGCCATAACTGTTGCGCAACCATTGCAGCTTGGCGTTGTCGGCCGCAATTTGGGTATGGCAGTTCATGCAGGTTTGGGTCGGCGGGATGGCCGCAAACGCCGCCCGCTGCACATCCGTATGGCAGTATTCGCAATTAATCCCCAAAGTCCCGGCGTGCAAGGCATGACTGAACGGCACGGGCTGAATGGGGCGGTAGCCGACGTTCAAGGTGCGCGCGCTCCAGCCATACCAGACCAGAGCCACAATATAAATGGGCAATATTGCGCCGACCGCCAGCACCACCAGTACCGCGGTGTTCGACCATTTTGGAAACACGAAGAACGGTTTGTCACTCATGGTTCGCGTCGCATTCCTGCTTGGGCAACAAACGCCAGCGATCCTCTTTTGGCAAGAGTAAGCGGCGTGACAAATTTTACTTTGTTCATCCAGCCCTCATCAGTCTTTCAAAATCAGACTGGTGAAAGATTACACAAATTCCAAGGCGAATAATAATGCGACGGTTTTATCCCGTCAATCCTCCAACATGTTCAAATCATTCTTAGGGAAAAAGACGCACGGAGATTTTCGGCAAGGCCATGGTGATCTGATCGCCGACGCGTTTTAATTCCGCGGGCGTCAGTGCGGTGGCGTAGGGTTCAGTCGTATGCCGGGCAACCGTATAAAGCTGGATCAACTTAATGCCGCCGCCGCCGGCGCGGATATCCGCGAGCCTCTGAATATAAGCCTGTATTTCCGATTCTGGCGGCAGTTCCCCATGTACACGCATGAGCAAGGTCTGGATGACCACCGGGCGCTGGCGCGCACTGGCGGTGATATTGTCGAGCACCCGTTGCAGGGGAATGGAGGAACGATCCACGCGTTGGTAATACGCCTGGGTGCCCGCATCGAGCTTGGCCCAGATTTCACCGTTGTGCGCATCGAGAAACGCCAACGCCTCCCGCACGGCGGGCCGGTGAAGCATGGTGGCATTGGTAATGATCACGATTTTCACATCCGCCAATTGGCGGGTCTGCAGCAGTTCCGCGGCCAGTTGGCACGCGGGGAAAAACTGCGGGCAGGTCGTGGGTTCGCCATCACCGGAAAAGGCAATGTCATTGAGCCGCCGTAGTTCGGGGCTGATGTCTGAAAATGGTTCAAACGCATAAAGTTTTCCGCAGTGTACGGTTTCCAGCATGGCGGTGAGTTCGGTACGCAGTATGTTGAGATCAACGGCGGATGGTCCGCCGACCGTACGGCGATCCACACAGCAATAAATGCAATCAAAATTACAGATTTTATCGGCATTGAGATTAACGCCAATGCTGATTCCACCGCTGCGCCGGGATACCACGGGATACACATACCGGTTGGCGGCCCAGTGCCGATCATGTGTGGTGAACGCCCGGCGATTGGCGGGATCAAGGAACACATTAAGCGAGTATTTGTCGGTGCTCATGGAAACCAGTTTAACATCAACGGCCCTCGCCAAGCTATGGCCTGCGCGGGGGCGCCGCATAAAGCAACATATCCAGGAGCAGCGGATTGGCGGTGTGCGGACTGTAGCCCAGCACGCCCCAGGCATGCGAACCGGTCAGGCCAGTGGCGATGTTATAGGGGCTGAACACAATCATCCAGCGCCCATGCCGGCGCAATCCATAAAGAACCGGTTTATGCAAATAACCGTGATGCCGCAGGAAAAAGGCGCGGTATTGCGCATGCGGTAATGCCACGCTATGTGGGATACGGCCGCTAAATATCCGGCTGGACATGGCAATGCGCTGCATGATGGCCAAGGGGTACAACTGCGCGATCAGCGATTGCACGGAGTGATAAACCGCCGGACTGGCCGTAGGCGCTTCAATGATCAGCGTACCGCCGGTATTGAGAAAATTTCGCAAGTTGTGCTCAGTTTCCCAAGATGGATCAAATGACTTCAGCGCCAACATATAGCCGATTCGGAGTGGTTTTTCACCCAGGGTGTCAAGCGTGGCGGTGTGCAGGGAAAGTTTCAGATCATGCATGGCCGCGTAAGCTTCGAAATCGTGGAAAGCTTCCGGTTCCGGATTCCATGGTCCATGATGGCGTACCAGGGCCACATTGACGAGGCGTGGCTTGCCGGTAGAGATAATTGTGGGCGCTCCGGGATTCAGATGCCGCACGAGGCGATGCTTGCTGGTGGCATAAAAATAGACATTGGCGGCGAGCTGAAAAGCGTGGGGATGCCAATAGTCGCTGAGAGTTTCCCACTGCGCGGCCACGTCTTTGGGACTATGCACCCAACTGACGCGAATGCCGTTGGAAAGACCCATTAAATCCATACGGGCGGGCAATGGATACTGTACATGATATAACCAGTTGGAAGGTGAGAGCGGTCGCATTTTCCAAGCCTTGCCGGCAGCGGCGGAGGCGGCACGCTCCATGGCGTGTGTAAAAGATTGGCTGTTACCATCCGCGTTCGAAAAAATTAATCCGCCATGGTTCATAAACCATTTGAACTTGGCAATGTCGGCGGAGGTAAAATGGGGGTTACCATGTCCAGTGATCAACAAGATCGGGGCGTCGAGCCAGGTGCGCGGATTGGACGCAATGTTAACACTTTGCCAATTCAGCGGCGCTTCAAACGTGCTGCTTAGCCATTGGGTAACGTTGTAATCATCCCGCGGGCGGGCATTCCAGGGACCGGCATATTGCAGTTTGTTAAAGACAACCGGATTAAGCCCACGCGTTAAAAACAGCAGCGCATACGCCGTGGGCACAACGTCCGACGGCTGCGCCAGCACATACCCGTTCCAAGCTCCGTTAGCGGCGTCCTGATCTTTTATAATCGTTGCGGCCCCCATCCGGTACCAATTTACTTTTCCAATGTGCCGCAGTCCGCCGGCCAGCCCTACGCGTTCGAGTCCATAGAGGTAGTACATGTTATTTTGCGTGTAAATGTGCCGCTGTAGCCAGTGTAGAGCATTCTGGATATTTTTATCTTCATGTGGATTAAGGTGTACGCCGGTATGCCGGTATTGATCAACCACATACAAACTCGCGACGCCCGCGACAGTCATAGCGCGGGTGGATCCGCCATGGCCCTGATAGGACCATCCACCATCCTCATTTTGCCATTTGCGCCAATGTTTTTCACAGCGAATCCAATACATGTCAGGAGGAGTAAAACCGGCCAGCGCGGCGGCCCACACCCCCAGAAGACCGTATTGACTATTGGAATTATCCCAATCTCCGGGCCGTACCGCATTAGGTTTTCCGCCATTCCAAACGTAATGATAGGCTCCATCCGAGTGCTGGGCATCCACAAGATATTTGTCCGCGCGTGCCAAGGCCCGAAAATACAGCGGCGAATTGCTTGGACTTTCCGTCAAGGCGCTGATTTGCAGCGCTGCAACATACGTGCTTTTCGGAGTGAGTTTTTCCAGCCATCGGACCGCGGGGTTAAGTTGCGGCGAATCCACGGATAAATCGGAACGATCGAGCGTATTGCCCACTTGCAACAGGGCATAAAGCGCCAGTGCCGTCGGACCACCGGAGTTTTGTGATCCCGGGGGTAAAGTCTCCCAGAATTTGCGCGGTTTTTTTTCCTTTAACAAATAGTGTACACCACGATTGATAGCCTGTATTACCATGGCCCGGGTTAACGGTTTGTTTTCTTTCAACGGTACCGCGCCAGCGCTGACGCCCGATAAACGTAATAACAACAGGCAATATGCCACCATCATCAACGTGAATCGGAAGCGTTCAGTCAAACTGGCCGCACTTTCGCGTAACGCCATATTCATGTTAAATTTATCGGCTGTTGCCGGACTGATCCTTAGCCCAACTTCCGCGAATTGATGCGGCCCAAGCTACTGTAATGCGTCGTTCGATTGTCGATAACCGTTCACGCACGATGTTTTGGGCGTACCTACCACGCATAACGGCAGGCCGAGCCGCGACCGTAAGGGAGTGGTACAGTAAGGGAGTGGTACCGCCGTGAACGCATACGCTTTGTACCCATAAGAGCTTACAAACAGCGCGGTTAATCCCGCCAAGGGCGCAAACTTTTGATTATAGTGCGATCCAAGATTGGCATCACCGCAATTATAATTAGCGGTGGCCGCCAACGGATATTGTCCGCGATACACATTGACGTATTCATGCAGGGCAATACCAATCTGCCGCAGATTGGAGGCCCCTTGTATTCGCACCGCTAATTGCCTGGCCTTGGCCAGCGCCGGCAAAAGTAACGCAATCAAGATAGGTAACCGTTCACGGACCATATTTTTGGCGTACCGACCATGCGCGGCGATCAAGGCCCGATTGGGCCGCCGCCGCAACCAATGTGCACGCGGCGGCAGGCCGAGCCGCGACCGTAAGGGAGCGGTACCGCCGTGCACGGATACAACGCGGAAAATCAGGATTCCGGATGGGCGTTTTTGACCATCAAAGGCCTAAGTCGCCCGGTAGTGAATAAGTTAATGTCCAAATTGCCTGTCGGCACCGGTCCGGAAGCGGGCGCACCGCCGAGTTCTACAACAGCGCCCGCAATCCGGAAATTGCCACGATCGCCGTATGAATGATAAAACTGATTGCAAAAAAAGCGATCCCCAGTGTTACCAGCCACAGGCCGATGAGGCATAATCGGGGAATCCATTCGGTCTGCGGGTCACGCAGTTCTTCAAGATCAGCCCGCCACCGCCCAAGCATTTCTTTGACCCACCACAAGGCCAACACCAGCAGCAGCGATGTGAACAGCATTCCAAATGTTGGCACTAATTTGATCTCCAACCACGGAACGATAAAGTATTATAAGCTATTATAATGTAATGTACCCCACCAAGATGGTACGCCGGGAAGCTGGGGCCCTGTGACCGTTTCTGCAACGCGGCGGCGATTCGGTAATGGGGGGGGCACTATTTGTAACCGTTCACAGCCTTTCGGCCTTCCAAACTCGGTATGCGTTCACGGCGCTACCACTCCCTTACAGTGTGTCCGCGCTATGAACCGCGTCTTCCGCCGGGCGTCGTGAAGTGAATAATGATTGGGTATGAGCAACGTGTGGTCA
>JBMFGW010000012.1:9815-51492 GCA_049977145.1 Phycisphaerae bacterium | reverse complement strand
AATATTTTAAGCCGCAACTGAAAATAATGAAAAATTTATTCGGTGCCCCAAAAATCATTACACGGACAGGCTCCTAGTGTATCTTTATAAACTGTAAACGTAATACCCTGGTTGCGGAAACACAGGTTCGCCATGCGGCTACGATACTCCAGCCCGCTCATTCCCAAATCCTGCAGGCGGGAGTATAACGCGGAGTAATGTGGTCTCACCCGCTCCGGCTTTTCAAACATTTCGTCGAAAAGCTCATTAATCTCATAACCCTGAAACATAGAAGCCAGCCCTTATTCAAACTCGGACCAGCCTCCGCCGACAACATTATAGACGCAATCACTCATAAAATACAATCCCAATACGCTTCACCCGTTTGCTTCAGAGGATTCCATTGGAGGAAAGTAGTTATTATCATCATGGATCACGGACAGCGACTTGCCTACAAAATCGCCAAAACGCGAGGTGCAAAACCAGGCTGAGCTGGCCCAGGAACGGGAACGGGAACTGTCTACCGCAATGTGGTATGTAGCGCAGAGTTTGGATCAACCCCTGAAGTAAAGGCGGATGGGAAGCTATACAGACAGCCACATCCCAGAAAATCGCTGGGATTATCGAAAGGGTTAAGCGCATGGTTGAAACGTACCGCCTTCATGATAAAGACAAAATAGGCCAGGTTCAGGCCGCAGTACGACCACACGTTACGCATACCCAATCATTATTCACTTCCCGACGCCCGGCGGAAGACGGGGTTCATAGGACGGACACGCCCCTTTAACCAATTCCGGATTCTGCTGTGAAAAATCGCCAGACATTCGCAACAGCGAAATAACATGGCCTTTTTTTATCCCACGCGGGTGAGGCTTCGCATCATGGGAGACTAATTCCGGATTCTAAAACAATCCCGCCGCAACGCCCCCGCACCCTCCATAAAGCCGCGACCGTTGGTCGCGCCGCGTTTACCCCGTACACACCGCATACCTTCGCATCACGAAACATTGCCGGTAGTCCGTTACGGATTCGATCGGGCAAATGCATTATCTGCCACAGCCTGGGAAAGTTTTTTAACCTGATCAAGCAACCTCGGCATATCCTCAAGGGATTTGTCCTGGTCACTGGCGGGCCGAAGCCGCAGCAGCCTGAACATGCAATCATGTTGAGGGATACGCCAGTCTTTTTACCAACGGAAGACGGGGTTCGTAGGCCGGAAACTGTATTACACCACCTTGTCCGTTAATTATTATACTTTGTTATCCAATTAAATAGGTAACCTGTTTCTATTATTTTGGGCAACTGATACGATAATATCGATAAGTCGCCTGTTGCATGCAGGATGCGATGTTACCGCTGATTTTCCGTCCGCCTCACTTCCCGGCGGAAGGCGCCCGGGGTGGTTCCTTTTACGCGCCGAAACACCTTTACCATCTGACTTAAGGTGTTGAACCCGGAATCCCAGGCCACGTTCTGTATTTTTTTCCTCGTCTGCGTTAGTAGATGTTCCGCGCATTCTATGCGTTGCCGTAGAATCTCCTCTTTGACACTGTGGCCAAGGTGGTGCTGGAAAAGATCGAATAATTTTCTTTCCGAAACGTGGATCTCCGCCGCCACGCTTTTTGCGGTCAGCGGCTCCATATACCGTTTCTTAATGATGCTGATGGCCGCCAGAACATCCTCCTCGGTTACGGCCAGTATATCGGTGGATTTTCGGGTGCTTACGCGCAGTGGTGGAATCAATATGGCATTGGTCGGCGGAGACTCGCCGTGCATCAGGCCGTCCAGCAATGCCGCCGCGCGGTAGCCGACGACTTCAAGATTATTGTTGATGCTGGACATCGGTATCGGTGCGGATAGGCAGATGCCCGGATCGTCACCACAGCCCAGCACGGCCACATCCTGCGGCACTCGCAATTGCGCGATACGGGCCGCCAGAATTATGTCAACCGCGAATTCATCTCTTTGGGCGGTGACGGCCAGGGGCTTGGGGAGCTGAGAAATCTGCTGGCCCAATTGCCGCAGTCGCTCCCGATCCGGGCTGTTGGAACAGTCAAGGACGTGGAATGTTAATCTCGCCGCCGCCGCGCCGGACTCGAACATTCGCAGTTTGTCCAATTCAGCTTTATTTCCCAGGCGAACATAATAAGCCAGGTGCTGAAATCCGTGTTGGGTAAAATACTCGATTGTCAACTGCACAACCTTTTCCATGTCCGCCGCCACGCGGGGCGCTGGAAATTCATGCAAGGTGCCGATATTCACGATTGGTTTACGATAGCGCAGCACCCTGCGATCAAGCGAATTATCGACACCGGCTGTATACACGATGCCATCACCATTCCACTGGGGCGACGGCATCGCGTCGTAAACATGGCTTAGGTCGAGGTTCCAACCGGATTTTTCCGCATACCGGCTGATACCATGGTGGATATCCGCTGAATACCAACTTAGGAGAACCAACACCTGCGGCGCGGATCGACCGTTCGGCGCAGTGGCCGATGGTATCCCGGTCACTTTTGCGGAATTGATAAGCCGTTCTTTTTCCTTTGTTTTCCGCATGTCCAAAGAGAATGCCATGATTCGCCGTGGGCGTCAACTCCGGCCATACGCCGGCGTGCCTAGCCTTTTCCGGCAGCCCTCAACAAAGCGCCGCCGGTGCCGCCACCGCACCATGCCGCAACGCACGCCATAACGCTAAGACGTTTCACCATACGCGACTAAAACGAGGCAATGCAACGAACCGCGACTACGGATCAATGAATAACACGCAATGTGCCGAGCATTCGGGCTTCAGCATTTGGCATTCTGGAGTGGGTAGTCCCCATCAATGAACAATAGCGACCAACACCGCAATTACTGAATTTACTGACCAATACTGGTCAATACCGCAGAACGGCACAACGTTATAGGGCTGACGTTGGCTCAATAAGCTGATGTTTTTTGCGGGGTTTCCACGTCCCCGGATTGGACATAAGATTTGCCGGATTGGACAACAAATACCCTTTTTGATGTGCTATACTTCTCTTGTTGGTTGAATCCGTGGCGGTAGTTTTTTACGGCGTCGGCGAATGGTAGGAAAGGAGGCGACGCGAAAAGACTTGCTCGGCGGGTTGGCCAGGGCGGGCCGACTTGGGTTTATTCAGGGAGCTCTCAACTTCATTTTTGTCGACCGTGTGGTTGGCATGGAGTGGGAGAGCAAAGTAGTTGCTTATATAAGGAAATATAGTATGAGCACAAAATTCAGTATCGTCACATCCGCCGCAGATGGTTGCGGCAAACCGTCGTCCATTCGGCCAATGGACAATTCACACAGCTCCAATATGGAGCGGAAGGAGTCGTTTATGTTTTCTGGTCGTTCGTCAATTTCGCGTGGTTTCTCGCTGGCAGCGGTGGCTGCGGCGACGGTGGGATTGGTAGTGACGGCGGCCACAGCTAAGGCAGCGGTTATCCCACAGGCCGTCGCCGCTCCGGCCACGTATATCTACTCGGGACCGTACCTAACAGCCGGTTCGACGGCTGGACTCAACGCCACGGTCTGGCATTTTCTGGCCCCGGCGGCGTCCTCGGGCGGATTCGAGGGTATCTTACTACCGGAAAGTGGAAACAGTCCCGGGATTCAGAACTTGGCAAATATGGAATCCTTTGCTGCCACCGGAACCTTGGATGGGGGAGCATGGTCGTCCAGCACGCCATCGCAAGGCGGGTACGCCGCGAACCAAGGCGATACCTACACCCTTCCCACTGACCAGATTACCAGTCCAGGTCAGTTTCCCACGTTGACCGCTACCGAAGGCCAAGCCAATCAGGAGCAGGGCGGAACTGGTTACGCCAGTTATTTCTACAAGTTCACCAACACTAACCTTAGCTTCTACTATAACGGCGGCGAAAGTAACTCGTTTAACAGCTATCTTGGTGCCGATGCCACCGGAACGCTCGCTGCCTCCGACACTGGAAACAATTTTGATGTCATCATGGATTCTGAGGGTTATCTGTCCGTCTCCCAAGCGGGGACATACACGTTTACGCTGCATAATGCCGATGACGGCGCTGCCGTCCTGCTTGGTGGCAATGGAACACCAGGTAGTGGCACGACCATCGCAACGATGGGTTGGGGAGGCGATCCATCGAACAACAACGGAACGGATCAGGTGACATTCACCCGGGCGGGAACGGTTCCCTTTGAGTTGTTCTGGTATCAGGGCTTTGGCGGCGCTGGACTCGATTATTACGTAACGGCACCCGCCGGTGCGACGGTTTCGTACTACACCACAGCCACCCCCGAACCAGCGACACTGGGTTTGGTAGGCATCGGAGCGATGGGCCTGCTGCTGCTGAAGCGGCGGAAGGCGGTTTGACGCGGCGGCAAGGGGCGAACGATGAAAAGCGTCCGTTGCACCACCGGCAAAGCCGGTGGCTATGTGGGTTTGGGGGGCGGGTGTCTCACCCGCCTTTGCCAGGCTTTGGCCGACACTGTGGTGCGGTTTTCCGCATTGAGAACCGCCGATAATGGATGACAATGGGAGGGCCGGTGAGATTAAAACTCTCGGCCTTCCCTTTTTCCGACCGGTGGCTGAAAACTGAAAACTTCACACTGAACACTCGGATAAGGACGAATAAGGAGTTTTTTATGAAACGTCGTGGTTTAGAAAGAAGGTGCACTATGAGGAATCCGGAACTCAGAATCCACGAGCAAGAAGTAATGGGAAGCGCTGCGCTTCAAAACCGCTCTAACTCCTATCTCCTATCTCCTAACTTCTCGCGGCATCGCCGCGCGGGATTTACGCTAATTGAACTTCTTGTGGTCATTTCCATCATTGCCATTCTCATTGCCTTGCTGTTACCGGCTTTGGCGTTGGCCAAAGCGCGGGCGGAGGCGGTGGCCTGCTCTGCCAACCTGGAGCAAATGGGCATCGGGATGCAGGAGTACTTGCAGACGTGGAATTTTTACCCGGGTGACGAGGCCCTCGGCGACGCCCAACTGGGGCCTGTGTGCATTTGGATACCGCGTCTTATGACCATGATGGGACCCGGCTCGGCACGGTCATTCTATTGCCCGGCCAAACCCATCGACAACGAGTATGCGGGCTACGTTGAACCCGCAAATGATGTCACGCCAGGCTACGCCGGGGCATCGGCGGTTGGCTGGGGCTATGCGCGCGGGCAGCAACTGCTTTACTTGGCCACCAACTCTCCCATCAATCCGCCGGCTATCGCGGCATGTTCCTATGGTTACAACGATTGGGGTACTGCGGGCTATTTACCAATCCCTGGTGGGAATCTCGATATTGGTCTGGGTCTTGGAGCTGATATCGGCAACATCATACCTTGGGGCTGGAACGACTGGGCTCAGGCCCCGGCGAATATCGTATCCAATCCGGAGGCGATGATTGCCATCACGGATCGCATTGACGACGCCACGCACGGACTACCTGGATATCCGTTCATCTACAACAGTGATCCCACGAAAACCAGTATCGCACTGCCAGAGACCAGTATTCCCGGAGTGGTGCAATATGCCGAGTGGCCGGGTGCTGTCCACAATGGTGGTTCTAACGTGCTTTTTTGCGACGGCCATGTCGCGGAATATACGCAGAAAGATCTAACCAATATTAATCCCGCCACGGGCGGAACGCTGATGAACATGATGTGGAATAACGACCATACCGTCCACGAGGACCGGTGGGGCGATTGGTAGGTCGGTACCGTTGGCACCAACGCACTGCGGCATGGCGCATCTAAGGCCCGCGTTTAACGGCGGTTGGCTGGTATGTGTCTCTCTACAGTGTTGGTAGTCAAATGTAAATGTTGGTGGCGACGGTGCCACCAACCCGTGGAGACTTTATGGGCAATCTAGCAGGCCGAAAGGCTGCATCCGCGCCAAGGACGCAGTGGCAGCAAAATGCTATTGTTTTACAGTGTGCCAAGCTGGCTATTGTGCTGTCGGTGCTGCTCTGGGTACTACTTTCCTGCCCATTGGCCGCAGCGTCCACGCGGCGACCTGTTGCCTTATGGCTGCGGTCCGGCGATATCAGGCTCCGATGTGTACCCGACGCAATCAGACACGGTTTCTCAATGTTGTGGGGTGGACCATCTCCCGAAGCGGCGTTTCTCGTGGCGGATCCCGAGCAAGCGGAGGTCGTCAACAGGGGTTTCACGAGGACAAGGCTAACGGGTGACTACACGTCGGTGCGGCGGAAGGGGCAAGGTATTGTTGGACGCGGCAGATTATGTTCGCCAAGGGGAACCGTGCTTTCTTTTCACGACCGCTACAACGCACTGGGGAACGGAATATTTGAAGTACGGCGCCGTGTCCGCGTTGTTGCCTGTGGTTCGGGAGACCACGGGTTTGCAACGCAATTTACGGTATGTGCCGACGGAGTGTCGTCGTTGCGGATGGAGCAGTTTTTTGCCCCCGGCATCTGGTATTGCGGTAACCGGCACCTTCCCCGCTACGCCATTGCGGCGGATTACGGTCAGCGGCGGATCATTTTTCGTGAGGACCGACTACCCTCGCCGCTGGTCATGCTGCGGAATCCGGTATCGGGAGAGACGCTTACGTTATTGCATGCCAATCCGACCGGCGGCAGCTTTTTGGGTGATCAGACCGTAAAAAATATTTGCAGTGCAAAACTGCAATTTGGCTCGCTGGGTGTGGTCCGGCGGCAAAAATGTATCGGGCTTACTTTTTTGTGGCCCGGTTCCGAGGGTGACACCACGTACATCGGCGGCCCGCATCGCGCTTGGGTGGGGCGCTACCATCCTATTCGAAATGGATTACTGGATCGCTACCGGCTGGTGGTTCGCGTAGGGCGATCGCCAAGTTTTAATGCTGCCATGGCCGCCGCGCTACGCTTGGGTTGGCGGGTGTTGCATCCGCCCGTGTACCGGGTCAACCTCAGCGAAGTATATCGCACGCAGGTGGCTCTCCTTAATCATTATACGAAAAACATCAACGGGATTGAAGGATTGCCTTTTTCCGTGGCGCTTCCCTCCGGCAAGGTTAGCGGCACGAGCGTCTCAATCGGGTATGTCGGCAAACAGGCCCTTGACGCATTTCAGATGATCCAATACGGGCTATGGCGACATCGGCCCAATATCCTGAGGAAGGGCCGCGCCATGATTGATTTCTGGGTTCGGCGATCTCCCATCCCTGGCAGCTCCGGGCTGTTCCGCACGTGGTTCGGCAGGTTTCCAAAACCGCAGTGGAAAAACTATCCCACCTATCTTCGTATCGCTTCCGATGGGGCGATGGGCGTCCTGCTGGCCTACCAAGCCGGGGCCAAGGCCGGCGATATTCGGCGGAGCTGGCTCGCCTTCTGCGTCCATTTCGCGCAGTGGTTGCAAAAGGAGCAGCACGCCGACGGGTCGTTTGATCGGGAATTCTCCATTCGCACGGGCGCGGTAATCAACCCCAGCAGATCCAGCACACTCGATCCGGTGCATTTTCTCGTCGATCTGTTCCGCATTACGGGAAACAAACAATACCTCCAGATGGCGGTGCGGGCGGCGGCGTACGGCGTGCGAGCTTTTGTGCATGATTCCCAGTTTTACGGTGGCACGGTGGATAGCCACAACGTGCAGGACAAGGAAGCCGGCACGATAGCCCTGGGTGCCTACCTCTCACTCTACAACGCCACCGGCGATCACCGATGGCTGCGTGCGGCAGTCGCAGCGGCGAATTATTCCGCAACGTGGATCGTCGCGTGGAACAGGCCGATGGATGCGGGCGATCTGCACTGCTCATTCCCGCCCCGGCGCAGCACGGTCGGCCTGAGCCTCATTTCGGTCGGATTGTCAGCCGTGGATACGTACATGTCGCTTTGCTGGCTGGATTATTATCGGCTGTGGCTCGATACGCACGACGCCTTTTTCAAACAGGTAGCGATGGTTCTGGCCTACGATACCAAACAGACCATGGATATTCACGGTTCGCCTGCCTACGGGTTCCCCGGCCTTCAGGACGAGGCGACATCCATCGCGGTTTACCGCGGGAATTCCGTCTGCCATTGGCTCCCCTGGGTTACCGCCAACCAGTTGCAGCCGATAACGGAATGTTTTAATATATTTAAGACCTTCAGTCTGGAAAAGCTTGCCGCCATACCGTTGTCACGGCAGGAAGCCTTGCAGCGGTCTTACGAAATGGGAATAGTAGCTAAAATGCCGGCACCGCAGTAAACAGGGGCTAAATTTTTCAACTGCGATTGGGGTAACTTCTTTTTGATTAGAATTGCAAAGTGTTGGTTCGTGTCATGGAGTTTGGGTATGTTCCAGTGTGTTAAGTTGCTTTCGGCGGCCTATTTTCTGGCGTGCTTGTTTGGAGGTGTTGTTTGCCAGGTGTGTACCACCTCCGCCGCACCGGCGTTTCGTCCGCCGGCGGTGCCGCTGGTGACATTTGATCCGTATATGAGTATATGGTCAGAAAATAATCATCTGGCCAATCACCGCACGCGGTATTGGGATGGCCGGATACAGAGTCTGGTCAGCCTGGTGCGCGTGGATGGAACAACCTATCGGCTTATGGGCAACCAGCCCAATACCGCGCCGGCCATGCATCAGGTCAGCGTAACCGTGCGGCCAACGACCACCATTTATCAGTTCTCCAACAGCAAAATTGATCTCACGCTGACGTTTATGACCCCGCGTCTGCCGGCTCACCTCAAGACCATGACTCTTCCGGTGACGTATATCACCTGGCGTGTAAAATCGGCCGATGGCCAACTCCATCAGGTGCAGTTGTATTACAGCACCAGTTCGGCCATTGCCGTCAACCATGATAATCAGAAAGTGACCTGGAGCCGCAAAACATTCGGGCCGTTAACGGCGTTGAAAATCGGTTCCACCACACAGAATTATTTTGATATTTCCGGTGATCCGGTGGGGTTGGACTGGGGATATATTTATACCGCCGCCTCCAGCAAACAAAGCACCTCGTGCATTGCCGCCAGTGGCCGGTGCATCAATGATTTTCTTATTAAAGGCGTGTTGCCGGCGGCAGATTCCGCGCGTATGCCACGCGCAGTTGGCGCCGGTGATCCGGTGGAAGCGTTTGCCTTTAACCTTGGCAGAGTCAGGGCTACCCCGATCACCCGCCATGTCATGGTCGCCTATGATGAAGTTTATAGCATTGATTACTTTGGCGAAGCCCAACGACCCTATTGGCGGCACATTTTTAAGACGCCATCCAAGATGTTCCAATGGGCGGCCAGTCACTACAAATCCCTGATGAAGCAAAGTGCGAACTTTGATTCAGCTGTGATCGCCGATGCCAAACGTATTGGCTCCTACCAGTATGCCACCATCGCCTCCATGGCCTATCGTCAGGCCCTGGCGGCCATGGGCATGGCCGCCGATGCCAATGGTATGCCCATGGTGTATACCAAAGAAGAGACCAGCAATGGTGATATCGCCACGGTGGATGTTATTTTCCCGGCTTCGCCATTGCTGCTGACTTTTTGTCCGCAACTGGAAGCGGCTTCGATTGTGCCGGATTTAAATTCCGCCAATACCCCACGCTGGAAGTTCGCATGGTCGCCGCATGATCTGGGTACATATCCGATCTGTACGGGACATTACAACACCGGCGGAGAGAATATGATGGTGGAAGAGAGCGGCAACATGATTATCCTTGCCGCCGCGATTGCCAAGGCGGAGGGGAATGCCGACTTTGCCACCAAATACTGGCCATTACTGACTAAATGGGTGGTATATTTGAGGAAATCCGGCTTTGACCCCGGTAAGCAGTTAAGCACCAATGACTTTCTGGGCTTCATGGCCCACAATGCCAATTTATCGGTAAAAGCCATAGTGGCCATGGGGGCGTATGGCCTGTTATGCCGCATGCGCGGTATGACCGCGGAGGCTGATGACTATCAGGCACTGGCTCGTCGCTGGGCTCGCAAATGGATGAAGGTAGATAATGATGGCAATCATTATCGCATGGCCTTCAACCAGCCCGGTACGTGGAGTATGGTTTATAACATGGTCTGGGATCAGGCCTTGGGATTGCATATATTTCCCATGTCGGTACGGCGGAAGGAAATGGCCTTCTATATGACCAAACTCAATAAATATGGTCTGCCGGATCGCAGCACGGTAACCCAAACCAAAACCGATTTTGAAATCTGGACGGCCACCCTGGCTACAGAGCATTCACAATTCCAGGCTATCATCAACCGTATCTATAAATTTCTGGATCAAAGCCCGGCCCGGGTACCATTTGCCGATCAGTATGGCACACGTAAAGCTTGGGCGGGTATGCACGCCCGACCCGTGATCGGGGCGGCGTTCATGCCCATCATGAATCAGACCCATCTGTGGCTCAAATGGGCCGGACGCGGGGCCAAATTCCCAGATAACTGGGCACCGCTGCCCCCACCACCGGTGATCCGGCAGATCGTGCCCACCGCCCAGACTGCACCGGTTATGTGGCATTACACGATCAACAAGCCATCCGTCGGCTGGAATAAGCCAGGATACAATGACAACTCCTGGCAGACCGGCCCGGCGGGTTTTGGCACACTGGATCCCGGTGTATCACCGCGCACGCGCTGGACCACGGACAATATCTGGCTGCGGCGGCACTTTGTCATGCCGGCAGGGCATTATCCGCACTTGGTAGTGTATTGTTATCACGATCAGGGGATTCAGCTTTATATCAACGGCGTATTGGCCACCACCGTACGCGGTTACAGTACGGCCTATGTGCCGCTGCAATTAACCCCCGCCGGCAAAAAAGCCTTGCATCCGGGTAGAAATCTCATGGCCGTGCATGTGCATCAAACCGTTGGTGGCCAATTCTTTGATGCCGGCCTGGCCCAGTGGTATATACCCGAGAATTAACTGTACGGAGCTTGATATGAAAACCGGCGGAATGTGGCATAAGGCATCGATCGGGACGGCTTTCCTGATGGTATTGTGGGCAATGGTTGCAACAGCCGCGCCACAGGCACTGATAACTGTGACGCGCAGATGATCCAGTATCCTGATTCACTACTGTCCGGTCATAAGTCTAGTAGTAGTAACTGGTTACGATCATGCGTAGTAGACTTGCGCATCCCTTGCGACGAAAACAGTTCATTTATCGGTGTTTTCTGCATAATTGTTACGCTGAGAATTTGTAAGATATCGTTGAGCGGCTGCGGCAGTTGATGACGGTGTTTGAACTCTGCTACAAGCACGTACACCAGCACCGCAATCCAGAGTTGTGTCTGGACCGCATTGGGGCTGGTGCCGAAAAACGCCTTGACGTGCAGGTGCTGCTTGACCCATTTGAAGAATAATTCAATCTGCCATCGCTTGCGATACAGTAGCGCGATGGTCAACGGATCGAGGATCAAATTATTGGTAATGAAGGTAAAGCGCTTTCCAGTTTCCGGGTCGGTGTAATGCACCCTGCGCATGGTATCAGGGTAAAATTTCCGCGACATCGGCCCGCGCAGTCGGATGAGCCAATCCGATGAGATAGTTCCGCGCCGTGGAACCGCAAGACGCTGGCCCACACCAAAATTCATGGTGCGTTTAGCACGGGTAATAAAAAATGCTCCCATTGTGTGCAGGCGATAAAGTCGGGCAAAGTCGCAGTAACCTCGGTCGATTACATAGAAGGCGCCGGACTGCGGAATGAATTGATCAAGCATCCATAAATCATGCCTCTTGCCGTGGGTAACCCGCATGAATACAGGTATTCCCGTATGGAGATCGAAGAGCGTATGCGCTTTGACCGCCGCTTTGTGCCGACGAAATACCGCCCATGGAAATAACTTAAGACACAGATCAATGGTCGTGGAATCCAAGGCATAGGCATCGCGAAGATCATGCATGGCAACTGATCCATGCAAGATAACGCTCGGACACGCCGATTGCCGTTATAGCGCCGCACCGCCAAGTCAAAAGCCTTCCGCAGCAGAAGTTCCACGAGTTCAGCAAATACCGTTCGCCCCTGATTCACAAACAACTCCTTGCAATAAAGTCAAGTGAAAATTGGCCGCAAAGTTGCGCGAATCAGTCGGTTAAAAGCAAATCGTGTACCACCTCACATAAGCACAAAACCTATATGATATAAGCATGAAACCAAGATGGCTATGATCTTTAACCGGACAGTAGTGGGATACGATGAGTTATTTCGCGACACTATCGGTGGTATCGTCCATGAATTAAACCCCGGAGCCTTTTACGAAGCGGGCAGTGGTGCAGCGGGCAGCGGGGATGTCCACACCTGGAAAGTCTGGGGAGATTTGGCCGCCTTCAGCGCCTACGACGCCACGGAAGGATTTGTCACAGAATTCGGCATTCAATCATTTCCCGCGCCAAAAACCGTGCGCGCCTATACCGATCGTGCGGATCGCACCAGCGTTGATTCGCCGGTTATGCGTTACCATGAATTGGGTGAAAGTGGCCGCGGCATTGATTATATCATGCACTACCTTCATGCCTATTTTGGCAAACCGCCGGAAGATGTTGCTTCAACCCTTTGGCTTTCGCAGATTATGCAGGCCATGGGAATTCAAACCGGCGTGGAACACTGGCGAAGAAATATGCCGCGGAGCATGGCCTCCCTGATCTGGCAATTTAATGACTGCTGGCCCGGCCCCACCTGGTCGATGGTGGATTATTCTCACCGTTGGAAGGCGCTGATGTATGCGTCCCGTCGCTTTTTTGCACCGGTACTGATCAGCCCCCGGATTGATACTCAAGCCGGTCAATGCGATTTATTTGCTGTCAATGATCTTAGGCGGGAAATTCATGGGCGACTGTTGTGGCGGATAACCACCCTTGACGGAGCAGCGGTAAGCAGCGGGGAATTGGACATTGCCGTACCGGCCCATACCAGCCGTAAACTTTACAGCATTGTTTTCACCACTGCCGCCGCCCGATATGGTATGGATAAGCTCCTGTTGTGGGCGGAGCTTCGCGGCGATGACCAGCATGTTTCCAATTTGATGACGGCACTGGTGAAACCCAAAGACCTTCATTTACCCGATCCGGGTCTGACTTGGACAGCCCGTAAGAGCCGGGAAGGATTTGCCGTGCGCGTTCACACGCACAAACCCGCATTGTGGACATGGCTGGATTTGCATGACATCAATGCCAAGTACTCAGATAATTTCGTGCATCTTATGCCGGGCAGTACCACGCAATGGATGGTAGTGCCGGAGAAAGCTTTATCGGTGCGGGAAGTTCAGCAACGCCTGCGCGTATTCACCGTGCGTGATGTATGTCCCGCGATGCGGGGATAGCCGTTACAATCCACGCTCGGATAATATTGGAAAGAATGTATCATGCTAAAGTGAAGTGATTTTATTAAAGTTATAACACCTGCAGTAGTCGGCACGATGGCTACGCCGAAACGCTCAACTGCGCAGGCGGGCGTGGTGCTCAAGACGTCGGCGATGACATTGAGGATTCCAGCTTCCGAGGAATTTAGCGCATGGGAATGAAACGCAACCAAGGTCTGGATCGCGAGAAAATTAAAACAGTTATGATGAAAAAGATGGTAAGCATAAAACAACATATCGGAATTTTGTTGATCGGTTTGGCTTTTTGCGGATTGGTCATGACCCTTAACACGGCCTGTACGGCCAGACCGCATACGACCACAGCGGTACAAATTCAGTGGCATGGCCTGACGGTCAATGCGCAAGGGATCGTGGAAAAAGATGGCCAACCCTATCGTGGCATCGGGGCCAATTTTGTGGGTGCCCTGCGACGGCTGCTGGTGAATCCTGATGATCGATCGGTTCCGCGCGACTTTAAGGAAATGGAAGCCTATCACATCCCGTTTGTGCGATTTCCCGCGTTGGCCGCATGGGGCACTCCCTCCCAGTGCCGCACGTATATAAATAAAATGTATTACCATCATCCATTTCATTACTTCGATGCCATGGACAAGCTTTGCGCCATCGCCAATAAATATCATGTCGGGCTGATTCCGAGTTTGTTTTTTACGCCTTGGCCCAATGCGTTATCGGGAAAGCTGGGCCTGGGACCTTGGAATAACCCCAAAAGCCGCACGTATCAATTATGGACGCACTATACAATTCAGATGGTCACGCGTTACGAGCATAACCCGGCCATTTGGGGCTGGGAATTTGGCAATGAACTGAACTTGGCGATGGATCTGCCCAATGCTAAAACGGAATTTCCCGGCTATAAGCCGTCTTGGAATTACACCCATGCCCAGATGTGGGAATTGTATGCACGATTTGTCCATTTGGTGCGGCAGTATGATCCTTACCATATTATCGAAGCGGGCAACAGCCATCCGCGCGGAGACTCCTGGCACAATATGATGTACCACGTATGGAAGAAAGATACGCCAGCGCAATGGGCCTACATGTTGAAGCGAGATAACGCCGCCTTTGATATCATCTGCGTGCATGAATATGGTGCCCAGGCACCGGCGAATATCGCCCGCGTCGCGGCATTGGCGGCAGGATGGCACAAACCGGTGTTTGTGGGTGAATTTGGCGCGCCCGGTGCACCGGCGCAAAGCCGTAAACTTTTCGCCTCCATACTGGGTTCGATTCTTAAAGCAAAGGTGCCGCTGGCGGCGGTGTGGGCCTTTGATGAAAGGGACCAAACCGTCGGGGATAATGACTATTCCATCACGCCGACCAATGACCGCAGCTTTATGCTCAAAGCCATCGAAGCCGCCAATATCAAGTTACGTGCCGAGCGGTAATTATCAGATTGTTGCAATGAAGTATATTTGAGTTTTGTTTTATGCAGGAGTTAGGTAATGTCAATTCACAAATTCATCATGGCGCTGACGTTGTTAGGTGCCGTGTTTTTAGCACAAACCTCATCGGCCTTCGGGTCAGGTGATCCGCTGGATGCGCTGGCTCCCAAATCCGTGGTCAGCCAGGGAAATCTGGCGCGACTGGATCGGGTATTTGAAAGGGCGATGGCCGGTCGCCACATTACTATCGCCGCAATTGGCGGATCCATTACGCAGGGTGCCATGGCCACAAAACCCAGATACAACTATCCCAGTCTGGTCGCCCAGTGGTTTGCCAGAACCTTTCCCAAAAGATACGGTACAATGATGGCAACAAAGTGCTCCTGATGCGCAGTGACCGGTTGTTTTCGCGCACCGAAACATGGATATACGTCAGAATTTATTTGTGATGAGGACACGATAATGAAAAATGAAAAAGCGGGAAATGATTGGTCCGCTTCAGCATCTCAAGCCCCGCAGATCGCACCGCCGTCCGGCGGCTCGCGGCGGGACTTTTTGCTGGCCTCGGTTTTGGCGGCGGCGGCCCCGACAATCAGCGTATCGGAAACGCAGGCGGCACCCGCTGCGGCACCGTTGCCCGGACGACCAGGTGGGCAGCCCAATATCATTCTTTTCCATTCCGACCAATTTCGTTGGGACTGCATCTGTGCCGCGGGCTACAATCCAATGGAGGCCCTTACGCCTAATTTGGACGCCATGTATCGCCGTGGGACCGTTTTTAAGAACTTCATCACCACCCAACCGCTGTGCTCGCCGTCCCGATCCTGCTGGATGACCGGGCAGTACGCCACGACCACCGGCGTGTGGAAAAATGGGCCGGGGCTGCACCGGGACGCCCGCACCATTGCAACACAACTTACACCAGCCGGTTACAGTGCCAACTATTTTGGTAAATGGCATCTGGCGCCGGGGGGATGTGGTGCGGTGCCGCCGGAATATCGCGGCGGCTTTACCGGCCAATGGCTGGCGGCCAATTGTCCGGAAATCAGTACGCAGCCCTATGACAGTCAGTTCTGGGATAACGATGGCCGTCCTGTGCATTACGGTAAAGATGTTTATCGTGTAGATTTTCTGACCGGTGAAGCGGAGAAATTCCTGCGGAAAAAGCATGATAAACCATTCTTAATGGTGTTATCGCAACTTGAACCGCATCAGCAGAATTCTAAATGTGAGCACGGCGATGTCTTTGGCTTTGTTCCGCCGCACGGTTACGAGAAGCTTTTCCGCAGTTGTTTTGTGCCGGAAGATTTGAGGTTTTTCCCCGGCGACTGGCAATATGAGATGAACAATTATTATGGGGATATTAAAGCCATTGATGACTCCCTGGGGCGCATTCTCAAGACCCTCAAAGAGCAGGGGCTCGAGGAGAACACCATCGTGATGTTTTTAAGTGATCATGGTTGCCATTTCCGCACTCGCAACGAGGAATACAAGCGCAGCCCCCATGAAAGCTCCATCCACGTTCCGCTGATGATTCAAGGTCCGGGTTTCAACAACCGGCAGATCGTCACGGAACTGGTGAGCATGATTGACATTGCGCCGTCCATACTGGATATGGTGGGCGTGAAGATACCATCCTGTATGCAGGGGCGCAGTTTTATTCCCCTTTTGCATGATCAAAATGCCCGGGCCAATTGGCGCAATGAGGTATTGGTACAAATCAGCGAGTCAGAAATTGCCCGGGCCTTGCGCACGCCGGAATGGACTTACGTGGCCCTGGCGCCACAGGCCAATCCGCTAAGCGATCCCGGCAGCCTGCACTATCAGGATTACCAACTTTACAACAACCGGGCCGATCCCCACCAATTGGTCAATATGATTGGCCGCATGGATGCGCGGTGGCCGGATGACAACGTATTATTGAATTTTGTCGGCCATCGTCGCTCCATGCGTGAAATCACCTCGCATCTTCGTGCACGGTTAATTGCACGCATTGTGGAAGCCGGCGAAGATCGTCCGGAAATTGCTACTTGGAAGTATTATCCGTAACATCCGATGCAGGGCTATAAGCAGCCTGATTGTAGTTGTTCTGACCGTCTGTCGTATTTGTGCTAGTGCCCTGTTCCAGCCATAATTACGGGTTGACGGAGGGCCAAGGGGTTGTGGGCGCGAAGCGAGGAGGATTGCGTATGGAGGCATACGTTGACGACGAGCGCCAAAGCCCACTGCCTCTTGGCCCCCGCCCGAAGGGTTGGCCTTAAACCGGCCATCTGCGGCGTCGCGTCGGCTCAAGGGGTTTACGAACCCGGTTCTCGCCGCCGACTCCTTGCATCTGGCCGGTTTAAGGCCAATCAACCAGTAATTATGGCTGGAACAGGGCACTGGTATTAGCGGCAGCCCCAATGGCGGCGATAAGGCAATCACTGTACCGTAGGATAAAATATGCCCGCGAAGCAACCTTTCCATATTATGACCGAACCCATCGGTCCGGTGTGCAATGATATTGGCCCGGCGATGCGGATTATGACCGAACTGCTGAAGCGTCAGCAGCCACCGGCCCAGATCATGCAAATACTTGCGGCTCAGGCCGCGGCAAAGCAGCAGCATGTGACGTCATAAAGCAACGGCCAATTAAGGGACGAGCCATAATGTGTAAATCTATTGAGCGCAACGTCGTGACCTGTCGCACATTTACATCTTTGTATACCGGACGACCGCCCGATAAAAAAGTGCTTGCTTTCCAGAAAATACCGTGTCACGCTATTTGATAAAATGCTCAAGGACGCCAGTGCCGTTTCGCAGGTCAGCCTATCCCGCAAATGGAATCCATGAGCGATATTCCGTAACATGCTCAATGTCCATGCGGCGGGATTCGATATTCGCCACATCGGGGCGACCATTGTCGCGAAATTCCATCAGATCACCAACGCGGATGGATGCGAAAGGTGACATCGTGATGATACTAAACTCCCGCCGCCCGATTTTGGTTATCCTGCCGGGGAATAGGTCCTTGGTGCCGGGCTTGATCCGAAATGTTTTGGGGCTGAAAACCATGCCAAAAGAGCCGGGGACGAAGAATCGCGCCGGATTGGTTAAATCCGTTTGGTAGCCCTTGTTGATGCGAATATCTATAAAATGTTTCTTCCGACTCATGGCGATAATCCGCCCCTGCGTATAGGGGATCGGATCACACCGTAGCGTAACACCTTCCAGTGTTACATTGCGGCAATGCGTAAATTGGATGCCGCCCTTGGTTGGGTCCGTGCGCAGCAAAGTGACACCCCGGCCGACGATCCGAAAATTCTTCAGATGATCAAAGGCTAGATAAAATCCGCCGCGCGACTCCGGCAATTTGTACACTCCCGGCGGAATGACAATTTCTCCTCGACCAGAATGGTAGGCTAGCATAATCGCTGGCAACAGTGCTTCGGGATGGCTTGGACTTAGGCATCGCGAAGAAATAACGTGAGCAATTATGGCGCAGGAATTGTGACCGCCGGCAAGGCGCTCGCGAGGCGCATATCCGCATGGATTCTGTAACGAGCGAGCAACGCCACCGGTGGCCAAAAGAACCAGCCAGAATGCTCAGGTTATTTTTTCGCGATGCCTTAATGTAAGGGCTGCTGTAGAGGCACTCTGGCCGCCGCCCGCGAAGGTAAGCGCCGTCAGTATGCAGATAAATAATTTTTGCATATGGAAAGTCATTAATCTATTCTCCAATATGACCATTGCGGAATTCCTTCTCTTTCCCCCGTATTGTCGACGGAAAGAATAACCGATTTTGGACCAAAAGCCCCGCCCATACCGTGAAACAGGTGGACACTTGGCGATCATGGAGCAAAACGTCTCAAGTTTAGGTCCGTTCTTAGTACCGCAAATGAGATCAATTCGATTTGGCGCTGGTTAATCGCTTTCCGGACCGCCGGATCACACAGGGTTTGAACTTCCAAGCGGCGTTGATCGCGGTAGTTAGAGTTTAATTGATCATCAAGACCGGGGTGACAACTTAGCTCCGTGATTCCTGGTTGAAGTTTATCCAGCAGGCGAATCAAATTGGCTACGGCAATGAATTCCGGCTGCGGTTGCAAGTTCTCGTCTTGGCCATAAAAGGCTCCTTGAAATCGGACGGTCTGGCTGTCGCCCCGTAAAACCACACCCAGGTCCGCGGCAAGCCGGCGCATCAGGCCTTTCACCGGCTCCTGCTGGTGCACATGTTGGTGCGAATCCAGATGCGACGGATTATGGCCTGTTAATTTTCTATACATCTCAATTTGACGGTAAATTTCATCCTGAACCGCCGTAGGATTATCCAACGGAACCACGAATTGCGTTTGCACCCACTGGCCTTCGTGCAGATTCCATTGACCGAGTTCAACATGCAATCCCAGGCTTAATCCGGGATCACCGGCGGCATAATGCGCCGCTTGCGATGCCGCCGGAGCCCGCACCATCAGGCTGGCGCTGGTCAGCACACCCTGTTGTCGGCATTGAATAATGCCGCGATTGGTCTGGATGCTTAATCCAAAATCATCGGCATTAATGATTAATTGGCGTGGTGTCACACCACGACTGTCGGCGGCCTGCGAATTCAACATCCGATCTGATCCATTACATTTTGTAACACTTTTTCCGCCGCGAAATATTCCTCGGCGATTTCCCGCGCCGCCCGGCAATGGCCCGCATAATCCGATTCAATTGCATCAATGGCCGCTAGAATATCATCCATCGTCTGGAATGCAAACAAACCGCGGCCGGTGGGCAGGTGATTGCTAAAGCCGGTTTCCTGATTAATCACCGGGCGGCCCGCCGCCAGATAGCAGGCACTGCGATCGCTGAACCATCCGCTTTTTAGGCGAATGTTCTGATCCTTGGCCACGGTAAATTCGCCGCGTGATTGGCGGATGTAATTTTTGTATCGTTCCATGTCCCGTGAGATATGCACCGGATCCACGACGCGCCATTGTTTTGATTCCAGCAGCATTCGCGTTTCGGCATCCGCACCGGTTGCCAGTTCAAATGCCGCAGCGCGGCGTTGCGGCAAATCAATAAATTTGAGAAATTCCCGGTCCTTGGACCAGTAATAAGTTTCGCCGTTGAAGACGATATCCTTGCCCTTGTTTTTCCAGGTCGCAATTGTGTTATACGCCGCACCGGGGATCGTCGGCAACGGCTCCCATAATTCCAGCAGCACGGGCTGGCGTGTGGGCCGCCAGTGGTATCGCCCTGTCGGCAGTCCGCAATCCGGACGGCCCAGATTTTCCCCGTAGGTAAAGTGGTGGGTATATTGATCCAAGGTGGCAAGCGTGCGGCGGTCACATTGGGCAATGCGAATTTGCGATTCCACCGGATCGGTTTCCAGATAGACGCGTGTCGGTACTCGCAGATGTTCTTCACGTAGTTCCTGCGCCCCGGTAACGTTGATCATCACATCCGCGGTGCTATAGAGTTCGGCTATGTGTGAGTCGGTCATGCCGTAGCATTTTCCGCCCTCGTAATGCCCGCGGAACGCCCAGCGATCCGCCAGACCGTAGGCGCTTAAAATAGGAGCCACCGTATTGATATTCGGTGTGGCATCCGGTGAACTGTCACGCCAAGTCGGATTGTAAACCCACCGCGCGGAATCCTCCACATAATGGGGGTCAAAGCCCAGCTTGCGCAAGCCCAGCATAAAATGCAGAAATTGATAGGTCACACCCGCCAGCGGATACCAGAACAGAATTCCAAAAACGATGATTCTGGGTTTGGATTTATCGGGCAACGGCAATCTCCTTTTCTGACAAGGCGCGAATGACGCGGGCGGGATTTCCGGCGGCAATGCAATAAGCCGGAATATCCTGATCCACCACGGATCGCGCGCCGATGATGCTGCCATCGCCGATGCGCACACCGGGTAATATACAGCAATCAAAACCTATCCATACATTATTGCCAATGGTAACTGGCCGTGGCCGCACCGGGGCAAAAATCTCGGAATGGCGGGTCGCGGCGAAGGCTTCCACGAGTCGTCGGCGCGCCGGGACCTCAATTGGTGCGCGGAAATTATCCATAATGATCACATTCCAGGATACCAGGCAATGTGTTCCGAGGGTCACGCGATGGTCGCAAATCAGCCATAATCCATTAAGCAACGTAAAGGCTCCGGCCTGAAACACCGCCTCCGGCCCCATATCAAACATGCAGCCGATATAGACGGAACTATTTTTCCCCAGCACGAGGCCCGGTTCCTGTCGGCTGCGAAAGAGACGAAAGCTGTACGAGGTTTGCACATAAGCGCCATCGCCGATTTGAACGTTATCAGGAATGGTACCGGAATACCAATCGCCTGGAATAGTTCGGCCCGTCATACCGCCCCCACCACCCGTGCGGGATTGCCAAGCACTTTGGCACCCGCGGGAACATCGTGCGTAACCATACTGCCGGGACCGATCCACGCACCTTGGCCAATATGTATACCCTTAAAAATGGTCGCATTGGGGCCGATCCATACGTCATCTTCAATGATCACCGCCAGCCCCTGCACCATCGGGCGCGGCTTACCATCGGCGGCTGGTGAACACGCCACTGCATCCGCGATGCGAAGGGCCGGAGCAATGGGATGAAAATCACTGTCGGCGATGACGGCGTTCCATCCAATAAGCACATAATTACCAATGGAGATGGATAGCTCACACATGAGCACCGCGCTGGTGAAGCAGCAATAATTTCCAATGGCGATATGCCCCGCTGGGCCAACGGAAAACTGCGTGCCATCCATCGTGGCATTATCACCGATGACCAGAGCGTCCGCAGATTGTCCACGAAAGCGGCGAAACGCGGTGCTGCCAATAATGCGTGTATTACTTCCTACCCGTACGCCTGTCGGCAAAGCTCCACTATCCCATGCGGTCATCCAACCTTCTGCTTTTGTACTCAAGAGGTCTCCTCTGCTTGACGATGCGGTTCACATTGCAATTCATAGAGGTGACGATAAAGCCCTTCTTTCTGCAGGAGTTGATCGTGCGTACCAGTCTGAATTAATTGGCCATCCTGCAGCACGACAATCTGATCCACATGGCGGACCGTATGGAGATGATGGGCAATGATAATGGTGGTGCGGCCCGCCATCAGGCGCTTGAGCGTGGCCAAGATATCCGCTTCGGTCTGTGCATCCAGTCCGGTGGTCGGTTCATCCAACACAATAATTCGCGCATCTTTCAAAAAAGCTCTGGCCAGAGACAACCGCTGCCGCTGCCCGCCGGAAAGCATCACGCCGCGCTCGCCGATTGGCGTATTGAAACCTTTAGGCAGCGCCTGAATAAAATCCCAAGCCCCGGCAGCACGGGCAGCGGTATGTATTAGTTCAACTGTGGCATCGGGGCGGGAATAAGCGATATTTTCCTGAATACTGACATCAAAGAGCACCGGCTCCTGTGGAACAATGGCAATCTGCCGGCGCAAAGATTCCAAGGTTATATTCCGCAAATCGACCCCATCGAGCAGAATCCGGCCCTGTCCGGGGTCATAGAAGCGAACGATGAGACTGGCCAAAGTGGTTTTTCCCGCACCCGAAGGCCCCACCATGGCCACTGAAGAACCAGCCGGAATCGTCAAACACACATCCCGCAGCACGTTTTGCTCCGGACGGTAACCAAAACTGACATGATCAAATTCTATTTTCCCGGCCACCGGAGCTTTCGCCGCCACCGCCTCGGGCGAATCGCAGATCGAAGATGTTTTATCGAGAATTTCAAAGACCCGGTGCGCCCCGGCCACTGAACCCTGAATAGATGATGCGGTATAGGAGAGCGTTTCCAGTGGTTTAAATAATAGCGCGGTATATCCGACCATTAGTACAATATCTCCGGGCGACAATTTCCCGGCCAGCACGCGCCGCGCCGTCATCCATATTACCGCCGCCGTGCCGCAGGCGAATAACACGGCCACACCGCTCTGACTGGCGGTTTGCAGGACCGTAAGTCGCAAATTGGCTTTCAGGCTTGCACGGGCCTGATCAGCAAAACGGGTGGATTCATGGGCCTCGCGGCCAAAAGCCTGCACGGCGCGAATACCGCCCAGGGTCTGCTCCACGCGGGTGCTGACACGGCTTTCATTTTCATGCACGCGTGTGGATAACTCTGTGGTTGGTTTTTCCAGGCGTCGTACCAGCACCAGCAACAGGCAGCCGATAATCAAAGCCACCACGGCAATGCTCCAATCCTGACCGACCATGACGATTGCAATGCCCACCAGCGTGACCACTGATGAAATGCCCGGCACCAGGCCTTCATTAAACAGCGATTGCACGGAATAAGTATCCCAGATGATGCGATACAGCGAATCGCCCACTGTGGTGGCGTCATGAAAACTTAATGGCAGACGTTGAATATGTTCGAAGACCCGGCAGCGCAATTTGAACACCATGCGCAGCCCTGCCGATATGAGTAACCAGGTGCTCACGACGCTTACGACCGCACTTCCGAGACTGATCAGCAGGAGTGCCACACATAACAGTCCGATCAAACCCAACTTATTGTTGCCAATGGGTATCATGTGGGCTACAAATCTCTGCGTGGCCATTAGAAATCCCGGTGGTGCAGATTTTGTGGCCACGACATTCATGATAAACTTCAGCGGCCAAGGTTGCAAAAGCGCCAAGACCGACCCCGACAACATCAATCCCATGCCCAAAATCGTCATCGGCACCTCGCCGCCCATGCACATTGCCAGCAGGCGCGCCGCGGCGCGAAAAGCACTGGGCCGGGCGGATTGGACGGTATCGGCCGATATGTTCATTGATCATTCCTGAGTTCACATTCGCCGGGCCGACTATGGCGAATATACTTAAATATTACCGCCAGCGCCGCGCCCGCATCCATCGACGCCCGCAACGCCAAGGCTCCCGCGACCAACAGCATTGGAACCGCGCCCGGCCAACTGCGCGCACTAAGGTCAAAAAGCCCCAGCGCCACCAGGGTAAAAAGAATTACCAGAATCACCCGCGGGAATGTCGGCCAAGTGCGGAAACGCACCAATTGGCGACCACTTCCATGTTCTTCAATGGCCAGTCGCATGCGCAATCCGCCGAACGTACCGCTGCGGAAAGTTAAATCCCAACGGTCAAAATCTCCACCGCGTTGTACGCATACGCCTTCCTGCTTCAGAAACGTTTCCAGTTCGGTCAGGCGATCCTCCGCGCTGCGCCAAGTTTCACTCCAAATCACAAATTCGCGGGGTACTGGGATATCCAATCCGCTGGGGAAACGCATCCGCCATGGCGACAACCCGCGTGAAAGTCGCCCGCGCAAACGTGCCACCGGTTGCATTAAATAACACCACATAGTCAATAACCGCAGTTTCAATACGGCACCACGCGTGCGGGGAATTTCATCAAAACGACAGTACATCGCACCAATTATCGCCTGCGTAACCGTTGCCGCCAACGCCGCCAACAGCAACATTCCCAACACCACCGGATGCCAATAAAAGCCCACCATGAACATCACGCTTAATACCAGCACACCCAGATACCATTCCGGCGTCATGGCCAATGACATCAAAATTCCCGGCGATCCGTGATATACACTTTGAAATAATGCCCCACCCCATGATCCATGATAAATTCGGCGCCGCCCCCAGTTGAGAAACTGCCATAATCCGCGGCCATAAAGCCGCCCGTGCCACGCGATATGACCGAAGGCATTATATTTCTCCGGCCATTTGCGTTCCAGCATGGCTTCGGCCTTGCCGTAATTAAGCTGTTGCCGCCAGTAGGCCCGCAGAGAATTTCTGCGTTTATGCCAAACTACCGCCGCCGGACTGAAACCCAGCCGCCAACCGCGCGCCTGCAAACGCCAGCAGACATCAACATCATCACCGGCGATGCGGAATTGCGCATCAAAGCCGCCCACCGCCCGCAAGGATTTGGTTAGAAACGCCATATTGCAGCCGGGAATATGCTCCGCTTCCGTATCACTTAACAGCACATGAATCGGCCCGCCAGGGGAATGGGCCACGGCATCAGCAATGTCGGCATCGCCCGGCGGCGCAATATTCGGCCCGCCGACGCCCACAAATTTTCCACTGCGGAATGTCTCCACCAGAAAATGCAGCCAATACGGTGTCGGGCACGCATCATCATCCAGGTACACGATGATTTCGCCGGTGGCGGCTTCCAAACCCACATTACGAGCGTTGCTTAATCCTTTGTTTTCTGACTGAATTAATTTAACCGGATATTCACGCACAATTTCCGGCAGAGTATCGGTGGATCCATCATCTACTACAATAACTTCATAATTCGGATAGCGCAGGTGCGAAACACCCTCCAGGCAAAAGCGAATGGTCCGCGCCCCATTGTAGCTGCATATCACCACCGATACTTTAGGCCATTTTACCTCCACGTTGAAGGGCGCTTTGGAAAACGCATCTGTCACCGTCGTCAAAGCCGGTTTGGGCTTCCGATCCTCTGTGGTGAGGCCAAATTTCCATCCGGTAATTTCACTGCCGCCCCGATACCATTCATCGGTCCAGGCAAATAAAAAAGTCCCCGCGCAACCGCTTTTGAAAACGGACCGAATCTGCCAGCCCAGTGTCACGGCCTGTTCATGGTCTCCTTTGGACAGGCTGTCCAGCCCGATTTCCGCCAAAACCAGTGGCTTGTCGCCGGCAATGTTGTGCAGGCGGCTGATGTATTTACGCAACTGATCCTTAGATTCCAAGTACACGTTCATGGCCATGAAATCCAAAAACGGCAGATACAAATATTCTGTAGTTGGATAATTCACGTATGTGATCAAGGCACCCGGATCGACTTCTTTGGCGATGTTATATAGCTGTTTAATAAACCGCTCAATGCGACGATAGCCATACCAGCGGACGATCGACGCGGGAATTTCATTGCCAATCGCCAAAGCCAGCAGCGCCGGATGCCCCGTGCATGTCTGTACTCCCTGCCGCACGCGCTCGATAATCGACTCCCGCGTACGCGGGTTATCCAAAAAGGCCGTGTGTTGTTCCCATGGCAATCCCACCAGTACATACAGGCCGTGCCGCTGCGCCGCATCCAGAAGCCAGCGTGGTGGAACCGTATACACCCGCACCGCGTTAATGCCGTGCTGCGCCATGATGGCAAAATCCCGGTCTACCTGCTGTGGCGTGTGATATTCGCAGCCGTCCGCTTCCGGTCTAAAGGGACCATAGGTGACTCCCTTGATAAGAAAGGGTTCCTCCCCCAGCCAAAGAAACTTGCCGTGTACCGATAGCCGCAAAGCCGGCGCGGTGGAATAAACCACCGGCGGCGGCGTTATTATTGCAGGTGGTAGAGTAACTGTTTGTGTCATGGCCCCAATTCAAAGTCTCATTTCGCTTCAACCCAAACCCTTAATTATATCATGTTTTAGCGCAGAATTGATAGATTGGTCCAGATCGGCGTCAATAAAGGGTGCGGCCCTGTTTTTGCAATTCTGCATCCCCGCCACCAAGATCACGGGGCCGGTGGGGCCGCCGCGGCTTCCACCGGCGGACGTCGCAGCGGCAATGCCTGCTGCCGCGACTGCGGCCATAGACAGCGTATAGTGGTGCCTTGCCCCGGCTGACTTTGCAATTCCACTACGCCCCCCATTCCGGCCACCGCATGCTTGACAATCGCCAGGCCCAAACCCGTACCACGGTCCGCGCCACCCCGACTTCGATTTACTGTGTAAAATCGCTCAAAGACCCGATTAATATCCTCCGGTGGAATGCCGCAACCGGTGTCTTCCACTTCCAGAACCATAAATTCCTGCGGGTTATTGGTTTCCGGGTCGGCGCCATCAGTAGTTCCCGAAATGCGCGCCGGACGGGCTTGACGGTACCAGCGCACCAGAATAAAACCTGCCGTGGTGAATTTTAAGCTGTTATCGACGAGATTCTTGAGAATCAACAACACCAGCCGCTCATCGCCGAACATGACCTGCGCATCGGGTGCTATTTCAAACCGCAGTGCCAGATGCTTATCTGCGGCGAGGTTTTTGAACATCCCCAGAACCAGATCCCGCACTTCCTCCAGTTTGATCGGTTCCTGGCGCACCACGGCACGTGGATCTTCCGTGCGTGACAAATCCAACAAGTCCTGCACCAAAAGCTGCAACCGCAGCACATGGCCACCCACAATGTCCAGGCAGCGCTTTAATGTGACGTGATCTTCATAACCGGCTTCAGCGATGGTTTCCACCGCCGCACGAATACTCGCCAGCGGGGTCCGCAATTCATGGCTGGCATTGGCCGCGAAATCGGCCTTAATTTGCGCATTCTGCAGCAGTTCGGTTTGATCCTGAAGCAACAGCAAAAGGCCTTCGGACGACGGTCCCGGCGCTACCGGGGCCGCGGTGATCTGCAACACGCGCGGCCTTCCCAGCACCTGCAGGCGAATCTGCCGGCACACCGCATTGCCGTCGTGCACGGCGGCATGTGCGAGATCCGACACCGGTTTCTGCGTCGCAAATTCACGCAGCGTTTTCTGCGCGTCGGAATCCGTCGGTGCCAGCAGCAGTTCTCCGGCCCGGCGATTGAACAAGACGGGATTTCCCGCGGCATCAATAATAATCACCGCGTCATTAAGACACATCAGCAGTGTTTTCAGGTAGCTGGATTGCGGCAGTAACTCCCGCCGCTGGGTTTCCCATGTCGTCGTGAGCGCCTGTATCTCCCATAACAGCCGCTCCAGTTGCCGATGCGCTAATATCACGGGTGGGCTTTCCGGTTGCCCCAGCCGTCGCATCCGCAGCCAGCGTATAATATCCTTCACCAGGCGGGAGCGCTGTAGCAACACCAGCATCTCAATGACGGAAATCGCCGCCAAAACCGCGGCCAGCACCGCAAGAAACGCGGCGGATATATGCAGCATCGCCAGGGGCGTCCACACCAGCATCTGAACATCCATTTACACCCACCCCAACTGCTTGCCAACATTATCACGCATGAAAACCATGCGTCCGGTCGGTTCGTGCGGGCCACCTGAGCTTTGGCGTACCGACCAAGTATGAATCAAGTTATCCAACAACATAAATTATACCAAATCAGGTGATGATTTGGGGGCTTTCGGCGAAGCGTTCTTTTACTTCAAGAATGGCATCCTGAATTTTCACGAAGGTAGCCACAACATCAGGATCAAACTGGGTGCCGGAACCGGCTTCAATCATGGCGCGGGCGATGTCGTGTGGAAAGGCGTCCTTGTATAACCGCCGACTGGTCAGCGCGTCATACACATCCGCCACCGCGACAATGCGTCCGCTGACGGGAATTTCCAACCCGCGCATCTGTGTAGGATAGCCGGCACCATCCATACGTTCGTGATGGGTCGCGATAATTTCTCTGGCAATGCGCAGAAATTCCGCTTGGGGAAATTTATGCAAGGCAATATCAATGGTATTAGCCCCCAGCGTGGTGTGTGTTTTCATCACCGCGAATTCGCGGTCCGTCAGGCGGCCCGGTTTCAAAAGCACATAATCCGGAATAGCTACCTTGCCAATGTCGTGCAACGGACTCGTTAGATAGATCCAACGGATGAAATTAGCCGTAATCACATCTTGATATTGGGGGTTACCCGCCATTTCCTGCGATAATAGCCGTGAATACGTCTGCACCCGTTCGAGGTGCATGCCGGTTTCCGGATCCCGCGATTCCGCCAATTTAGCCATGGCAAAAATAGCCAGATTGCGGGTATCGGTGGACAACACCCGTTCGCCGCTATGGACCCGGGCCACGAGTTCATCCGGATCGTAGGGCTTGCTGATAAAATCATCGGCGCCGGCGGTCAAGCCGCGCACCCGTTCTTGCGGATCATTAAGAGATGTAATAAGAATGATGTACACATATCCCCACACCTCTTCGCGCCGAATCGTTTGACACAACGCTAACGCACTAAGCGGGGATTGAATTTCCCAGTCCGCCACAATCAGGCGCGCCAAACCCTTGCGCATGATTTCCAGAGCTTCCTGCGCTGATTCGGTGCATACCACCTCATGTCCAGCCGCGCTAAGTGTATGACTGATTAACGCCAGACTGACCTTATTATCTTCAAGCACCAGTACCCGCATGTTGGAAAACTCCTTAACCTTCCTTAATTTCCCCATTTAATCCGAAATCAACGTGAATCGCAAAGCATAATTCCCCACAGGTGTTTGGGTGGGGCGGTTGCCATGTTGCCAATTGGCCAATACAACGCAACAGACATGGGATGAAACTACCGGTGGCCTACTCGTCAAGGCCAATCTACTGCACCATTCAATGCGGATGCAACTGATTCCGATACTCGGTTGCGGAAACACCCCAATAGGCCTTGAAACGGCGGGCAAAATGGAACATTTCCGGCCAGCCAACCAGGTCGGCGATCTTGCCAATCGGTTCTTTAGTGCGCAACAACAGATCGGCGGCCCGCTCGGCCCGCAGCTTGGTCAAATAGTGCATGGGCGAGAGCCCGGTGGCGGTCTTGAACAATCGTCCGAAATGCGCGGGATCACAGTACACCCGCTTGGCCAGGATATCCCGTGTCCAAGGATACGCCAATTCTCCCTCCAGAAGTCGGATTGCTTCAACGACACGCTCCGGCGTGCCCCGACCCGCCACGGTGGTGGCGGGATTCCGCCGCACATATTCATAAGCCAGCGTATCGAGAAACAATAGCAATCCACTGATCACACGGGCCGTGTGCGGTATGGCGGTATCAGCCAAATATGTGTCCAGGCTGGATAGAATCCCGCACCCGCGCCGCACCGGCTGTTGCGTGGCATGAAAGATCAGGGATTTCGCGTGCCCCTCGGCAGCCCATGGCCCGGCCAGTAATGAGCCGATCTCCGGCTCCTGGAGTGTCCACGCCAGGTGCTTTTTTACGATTTCCGCGCCAATACAACAGTTATAAATATGCAGATTATTGCAATCGTAGTACCCGTGCCAAACACCGGGCTGCAAAATTATAATATCTCCCGCTGTCAGCGGCTGAATGCCGGCATCGGAGCGATGCTCCGCACTGCCACTCATAATGGTAACAATTTCCAAAAAATTGTGGTCATGTTTTTCCTCGTTACCACGCTGATGCACCCACTCCTTAAGATAGATGGGCAGATGAGAGGACGGCAACCGCCAAGTGTGATTTTTGAATTCAATCATCGTTAGCCCTTTACCCGTTTCTGGTGGAACGTGCCCATCTCAGGGTATTTTTCGAACTCATTGAATTATACCGCCAAGGCGGTCACCTCTGTCAACTATATCATTAACGGCGCGAGCCACGCGGATATCTCATAACATCAGTATTGCCAGCACCATCAGTTCCGGGCAGTGATCATTGTGGTGCAATGCCGTTGCCCTGTTGCCCCGCAACCTCAACCACAACGTTGCGTCTTCGTGTCGTTGTGTCGTTGTGTCGTTGTGGTAAATATCGTCGTGGTCGTCGTAACGTCGCGTCTTTGCGTTCTTATGCTGCTTAGCGGTTCCCCCCGTTGTTCCTCATTGATCGTTGGTCGTTGATCGTTGATCGTTGATCATTGACGCTCCCTGTGCCACAATCCGTCGATTTCTTCGCAGCGCGCAAAGATTTTCTAGGCGGCTTTCATCAGCATTTCCGCCGTTGCACAGCGTGCGGCCATCAGGCTGGTGATGATTTCACGCCCGCTTTCCGTCAGCACGTAGCGGTGGGTTTTGGGGACTTTTCGGATTAAGCCGTGGGCACGCAGTTGTCGCAGTTTCCGTGTGATCACCGCACTGCGACGGCGTTGTTCCCGAATATCTTCCGTCGGACGGTCATACAAATGGTTTCGCAAGTCGCGATTTCGGGATCCATTGATCGTGAATTCCCCACGGTTCACCGTTTCCAACAGTCGGGCGTCTTGCGTTTCCCATGGATTGAGTCCCCGAACCGGACGCTTGCCATACCGAACTGGGCGGCAGATCGGCTCCGCCAGTTCCTTCGTACCATCACTGGTAGTAAAAACCATGCGAACCGGAAAGGAGTCCGATATGTTTCGTATGCCCAAGGCGGCGGAGCCGCTGATCTCGGCATTCTCTATAGCATTCACCCGCCCAACTTTCAACCGTGCCGTGGTATTGATGCTCGGTGCGATATTGTCGTCTCGGTACCGCACCGTGACTGGCATGTTGCGTGCGATCGGACCGTTGGCACAGGGACATTGGAGCGATTTTCATCGTGTGCTATGCCGCCGGGTGTGGTCCACATGGCCGTTGGCAAAGGTGTTGGCGCGTCTGGTGGTGGAATTGATTCCGCCGGATCAAATGGTGGTCTGTGCAGTGGACGACACCAACCCGCAGCACAAAGGCAAACGGGTGTATGGCAAAGGGCGGCATCACGACGCCTGTCGTTCAACACACAGTCATATTGTCTGGGTGTGGGGACACAAATGGGTGGTGTTGGCGATCCATGTGCAGTTTCCGTTTGCCCGCCGTCCCTGGGCGTTGCCGGTGCTTTGCGCCCTGTATCGCCCGGAGGAACTCAACGTGTCCGAAGGCCGACGGCACAAGACACCGATTTATCTGGCCCGCCAGTTGATGGCGGTGCTGATCCATTGGTTTCCCGAACGAAAGTTCATTCTGGTGGGCGATGGCGGCTACGCCAGCCACGATCTGGCACACTTCTGTTTTCGGCACCGACGGCATGTGACGTTGATAAGCCGGTTCAATCCGCAAGCCAATATATGTGCCGCACCGCCGACGCAACGCGGAAAGGCCGGACGCCCCCGCTGCCGTGGCCGCAAACTCGCCACACCCAAAACAGTGGTGGCCAAAGCCAGGCGGCGGCGTTACACGGTCAACTGGTATGGCGGCCAAACCCGGCGGGTCGAATTGGTCGGCGGCGAAGGACATTGGTACAGAAGCGGCCAAGGGCTGGTGCCCCTCCGCTGGGTATTCGTACACGATGTGGAAGGTACGCATCGGGACGAGTACTTCTATTGTACGGATCAGACACTACGGCCCGATCAAATCGTCAGCCTGTTCACCACGCGTTGGAGCATCGAAGTGACATTCCAGGAGGTTCGCGCTCATCTGGGATTCAATACGCCACGGAACTGGTCCGCCAAGAGCGTGCTGCGAACGGCACCATGTCTGTTGGGATTGTTCAGTGTGGTGTGCCTGATGTTCGAGCGAATGACGCGTCAAAGTCACGCGGTCATCCGATCCAACCCGTGGTATCAGAAGAAGGAGATTACCTTCAGTGATGCGATCACGGCGGTACGCCGATTATGCTGGCAGGAGGTTTTTAAACACCCGCCATTTGCCACGGGTGTTGATAAATTACCGAGGCTTTTTCGCTTTACGCTGCTGGACTACCTGAGCCGCGCCGCGTGAGCACTAAAAAATGGCAAAAGTCGAGCTTAGCATCCCGCCGCGCCATTGTTTTCGGAATTTCGAAGGTCCCATGCCGTGTTTTCTCTGAAACACACGAAATAAATGCGTCGGAGAGGTGAAGCCCGTCATGTACGCGATTCGCTTAACGGGTATATGGGTTTCCCGCAGCATCCGCTCCGCTCGGCTTACGCGGCATTGCGTTAATTCTTCCAGCACACCATGTTTGCAGGTGGTTAAAAAACGCCGCTCCAAAGTTCGGCAGGTGGTGTGCAGTTGTTCCGCCATGGATTGGACCGACAGATTTCTATGGCTGTGATTCCAAATGAGATCCATCGCGTCGCGGACGAGCTGATCATCCGGGCCGGCGGGCGCGATGGTGGTAACAACTGAAGTCGCCGATGCGGTGTCGCTGAGAATGGCCGCCACCAGTGACAAGGCCCGGAATGAAGCCGATGACGCGGCGACTATTCGGGTACGTAAGGCCAAACGGATAATTTCCTCAAATCGCGCGGCTACGACCTGCGGATTGGTAATGGGACGGACCGTGGTCACGGGGCTGATGGCCCCGGATCGCTGCCAGATATGAGGGATTTCTCCATTGAAGGATAGCCAATAGCCACCCCACAATGCTCCGGGTCGTGGCCGGTAGGAATGCCATACATCCGGCATCAGAATCAGCGCCATGCCGGGATTGATATCCACACGCCCGGTCTCGTTCGATTTAAATTCCCCCGCACCGGTATGCAGGTAGACCAACTGGTATTCGGGCAGCACCCGCCCATGTTCCCATGCAAATTGGTATATATCTGGATGTGGCGGAAATTTTCCGGTCATATTGAAGGGGACGGATTGTTCGCCGGCCCCGGTTAAATAGAAGCCCGTCGCCATTGCCGCGTCCGAAACCGGGAAATAGGCGAATGAATTTTTGTCGTATTCTGTCATAATTTCATTCCTTGGTACGAAAACACAATATCATATTATTCAATTATAACTGATTTTATGCAACTATTTCAATTATAACGTGTGTCGTAAATAGACTAGCGAATATTGCCGTATTTTTTGTATTCTGGGCTGGCGCGTGCTATACTCTGCTTAGTTCCTTACTTGCCGACCATACGGTTGGCGGGGAACCGTAAACACTTAATCAGGGAGTACTGGTATGACAACCAATGCAAGTTCCATTCCATCCGTCCCGATGTATCGGGACAAACCGTCGTCCATTCGGCCAATGGACAGTTCACACAGCTCCAATATGGAGCGGAAGGAGTCGTTTATGTTTTCCATTCGTCCGTCAGTAATTTCTCGTGGTTCTTCACTCGGAGTCTTGGCCATTGCGGCTGCGACGTTGGCCACGTTGTCGGTGGGCAACGCCCAAGCCAATATGATCCAAAACGGTGATTTCTATAATGGTGCGGCGACCTACACGACACCGGACTGGACCCAAGTCCCGCCGGCAAAGTACGGCGGTATTGGCGTTGATGGCCCCGATACTTCGTTCTACATCAGCAGTGGTACACCCGACGCCCCGGGCACAGGCAATAATGTCTTGCCGCCAGCCAGTGGCACTGGAAGCCAGGACTTTGCGTTTCTACAGAGCGGCACACTGGCAGATGGCTCAGGTTTCAGCCCAGCGGCACTTTACCAGACACTTGCCACTGTGATTGGCCAGACTTATACGGTGAGTTTTGACGCTGCGCAGACGGGTAACGAGCCACAGGAATATCTGCAGGTCGATGCAGTCGACTCAAACCAGAGCGAGCTTATGACCGCTACAAGCGCCCCCGGCGGCTCACTGACGACGAATGACACGAGCTGGACGCTTAATGAGCTATCTTTTACGGCTGACACCACCGCCACAACATTAGCATTTGCCGACGACCCAAGTGGTGTCGCTGGTTGGTCCGTTGATTTTACCAACGTCGCGGTTGCTCCAGTGCCGGAACCGGCCGCGTTGGGCTTAATGGGCGTTGGCGCTCTAGCGCTCCTTCTGCTCAGGCGTCGCAAGAATGGCCTGAAAGAAACCGTGGCGTAAAAGTGGGCTAGTCCCGGCACTGCTTGGACTAGTGCTCTGTCACAGCAAAATGTTAGGGTTGACGAGGAACCTTGGCGATGGTGGGTGTGTCCTTTGAGAGGCAGCCATCCTAAAATGTTGATGTGACAGGGCACTAGGGACCTTTTTTTTCACGCCTTTTTACGAAAGGATCTGAAACGTGAAATATCGTGGTTTTACGTTAATAGAACTTTTGGTGGTGATTTCCATCATCGCGTTGCTTATTGCGCTCTTGTTGCCAGCCCTAGCTAGGGCGAGGCTTCTGGCGGGGCGTGTGCAATGCGCTTCCAACCTACGGCAGATCGGCATTGCGATACATGAATACGCCGGTGAGTATCGTGGGCAGTATCCGCCCAACCTGGTGAACTTTTGGCCAAATGATTACGCAGGGTATCCAACCGCCTGGGGTGGTTATCAGGCGTTTGGGTTGGAGTTGCTCTATTACTCAGGCCCGGCTCCGGGCGGCAACGTGCCTTTCACGCAGAATTTCCAACCGGGTATATTGAAGCCGACAGCAGCGGGTGTGGGTCTTCTTTTCTCGCCAGAGGAGCCAGGGTATTTTACCGAAACCTCCCAGATTCAACCGTGGCAGTACAACGCGAATGGACTGCTCGCAGCTTTTTGGTTCCTTGACAGCTACTGCTACTGGGTGGACCATGGAAATTACTCCGCCGGAACTTATGGTGGCTCCGGTACCGCAGAGGTAGACTATAGTCCCGCTTATGATCTTTCACCGTTGTTGGGATTGCCGGTTCCCGCCGATTGGCAATGGAGAAATGATGCTCCGGGCCACGAACCGGTACTCAATGCCCAGTCCGCTCCAGGATCACTGCTGGTCAGCGACGATGCCGTGTTTACGAGTTGGGCCACGAGCCCTGGCTTGGTGCCGTCATGGACCGGTGGCGTGCCGGTTTCGGTCAATGTGGATAACAGCGACTACGGTCCAGCGGTGCCCTCCGGCTCGCACGAGATGTACAATGATGGCTCCGTGCGTTGGGTTCCGATTTCGAACATCAAGGTTCGGTGCCAACGCGCAGGCTGGTACTTTGGCTGGTAGTTTTGTCCTACCGCAACATACATTGTCGGATGCTGATCCGCCGATTTGTGACGGCTCCAAGGTAACATTATGTCCACATCGCTAAATTATGGGTGCGATTCATGGCGAAAAAATTCAGCGATCCCTTGGCATTCGATTCATCCCGTACTACCCGCCGGCGTATCTTGGCTGCGTCCGCCAGCGCGCTCTTAGCTGGCGGGAAGATATCCAGCGGGCCGCGTGCTGCCTTCGGGTTTCCGAGGGACGGCGAACGAGCAAAGAATTTACCGCCCCCGGACAACCGCAATACGTTGTATATCCTTGCGTTGTGGGAAGACGGGTTGGATTATCCCTATTATCCATACGTGTCGGTTGCGCAACTGAGATCGCAGATCCGGAAACTTAAAAGGGAGTTCGGAGCGGGCAACGCCTACAACCGCGTCGGCTTTGCGTCTGTCTACAGCGCAGGACATTTACCTTTGCTGTTAAAGCAGTTAAAAGTGTTCCGGGAGGAACGCATCCACCGTGGCGTAACTTTCGCTTTACAAACCTATATTTATGAGAACATGCGGGGGGATGGATTGACCAACCCGAATGGCGATCTCCGGTGTTACCAGTGGAGACTGGACGGAAAAACGTGGCGGGGAATAGGGGCAGGACGTTTGGCGACACTGGCCAAGTCGCATCCCTCATTGGCGGAAAAAGACCAACTGGTCGTCACACCTTCGCGTTACGCCGGTGCCATTCGCGGGGAAATGGCCCAGAAGGCCAGGCAGTGGGTGGGTGAGGTCAAAATGGCCATGAATGCGTACCCCGGAGTGATCACCGTAATTGATTTCGCTATAGAACAAGTGCTGGCCCAGGGTGGTGAGATAAGCGATGAGTACCTCGGCGACTACAGCCCTTTTGCCATTACAGAATTTCGAGACTGGTTGCTCCACCGGGGCCTTTATGCGCCGGGGGCCAGGTACGCCGGTGAAGGGGCACCACCAGAGATCGTTGGAAAGTTCGTGAAAATCGGTGGCGTGTTGGTCAGTCCATTTCACCTTGATCCGGCACCGGATGATACCGGCGGCCGAAAAGGCAAAACTTTCAATGCGAACTTTGGTACAAATTTTAAAACGTGGACCCTCGCATATTGGGACTTGGAGAAGTTTCCTGATCCAATTATCGACCCGCAATTCAATCCATCGCCAAAAAGCGGCAATGGCTCCACTCCCGGCGGCTTCGACGCCCCACGCGCGGTCGATCATTCCAGGTGGTGGAAGGCATGGTCGTGGAGCTATCAGGACAATAACTACACCTACCCGCCTGGCAATCCGGAGAATCCAGCCTACGGTTTCCGCGAGGTCGAAATTGCGCACTTTGTGCGGGACGTCGCCAACCTTTTAATTGCGGAGGGAATCCCAAAAGAATTACTGTACCCCCACCAAATCCCTGGAGATATATTAGGTGCAGCCTTGGCGAGATCCTCGGCTTCGCCAATCTGGTCCGCCTTCCTGCCACAAAACGGGCATCTTGGCATCACCAGCTTTGGCACACTCGATCCCGTGTTTATTACGCAATACAGCAAAAACTGGGGTATTTTTGAATGGCACCCCGCCTATGGCCAACCCGCGGATAGTTCCGTTCTCTACGAACAGATATTGAGCGATTTGCGCAAATTTGTACCCGCTGGCTGCCATGTGTTATTCCCCGGCTGGTGGTATGCCCCTGTTAATGGCAAATACAACAATCCTGGCCGGAAGATATTTCCATTAAACAACAGCAACTTTGCCAAAGCCGTCCATAAGTTCCTTGCCGAGCAGCCTAATACGCCACATTGGGTGGCCGGTTAAAAAGGCCTGTGGCCGAAATAGGGAAAAGCGAAACGGAAAAGTCGGTAAACGTAACCACACGAGGTTTTCCAGATGGAACGACGGACATTTTTGAAAGCGATTAGCGTTGCCGCCGTAGCGGTCATCGCCGACGGCCAAGGCTTCGGAGTCAAACGGGTGATGGCGGACAAAAACGGCCGTGGCGCGGCACCGACGGGGCCGGGTGGGCCGGCGGTGATATCGGATGCCATCACCGCGGAGGCTCCCGCTCTTGAACACCGTATGCTGCCCGATGTTTCTCCGATCAAGGAACCGTACCCGCCGCTGCATGGCGGGCGTTTTTCGAATATAAAAACGCTTTCTTCTCCCGACCCGTTGATTGATTTCCGCTGGAATAAAACGCGGGCGTCCGATGATCTACAGGCCTATCTGCTCGGGCCGGTACACGCGATTGCGGACACGCCGGATGCCTTCGACGGATTGGACACGCTGACCACGCCCCACTGCAACGTATTGGTCAAAGGAACCGGCTCAATTAGGCTGGACTTTGGTGTGGAAAGCGCGGCGTGGCTGGAATTTGACAGCCCCGATTTTTCTGGTACGGTGCAAATGAGCATCAGCGAATTCAATGCGCCGCCGCTGCCCGCCGCTCCCGGCAAAACCAAAACTCCCATAAAATACGGCAAAACCTTCCGGCTGGAGACTAATCCGGAATTGTATGAGGGCGTGCGGTTCGGATGGATTCATGTGCGGAGTTTTTCAGGTAAACCGTGGCATATTACCGCGGTACGGGCGGTTTGCCAAATCAAACCCACTAATTACCAGGGCGGTTTTTCATGCAGCGACCCCATGTTGACACGGATCTGGTACACCGCCGCCTATACCGTTAAGCTCAATTTGCTCAAAAAATCTTTTGGTGCCATTCTAATGGATAGGGGCGACCGGATTTCGTGGACCGGCGACGCCCATATCGCCCAGGCCGCCGCGATGGTCGCATTCGGCAACTGGGATTCCGTTCGTCAGAATCTGGAGAGCACCGAGAAAATAAGCAACGGGATTGCAACCTACGTATTGTACTGGGTGAAGAGCTTGCTGGATTATCACCGCTACACCGGCGACGATGCGTTGCTAAGGAAGTATCTGCCGGATGCGCAGCGTCATCTGGACCAGGAACTTGTCAACTATGCGCATCCTGCTATCGGCTTTTACGGCTCAGATGAACGCGTGGGTGCCGACTTTGAATATCCGCAATGCCGTGAGGCAAAAACTGCCTTCCGTATGCTCTTCATAGGTTCCTGCAGGGATTTCGCCAGCGCCGCCGCCGCCATTGGCCGTATGGATCTGCATGAGAAATATGAGCGGATCGCCGAGGCAAAAATTAAGGAACTCAGAACCAATTCGAGTTGGTACGAGCCTTTCGGCATCCATGCCTGCGCGGAAGTGATTAATGCGGGATTTGCCACCCAATCAGAGCGCCAGGCGATTATCCGCCAGGCGTTTATGAACCGTGTGGACCGGCTGTCCTACGCACCATTTAACCAATTTTTTATTCTCCAGGCCATGGCGAGGCTTGGAGAGTTTGATGCGGCGTTGCAGACGATCCATGACTGCTGGGGCGGACAGGTCAGATACGGTGGCACGACCTTCTTCGAGGTCTATCGCCCGAGTTGGGATGCCATGCTGAAACGCAATGATCCGGTACCCAACTGTCAGACCGGTTACACGAGTTTATGCCACCCCTGGAGCAGCGGCGTGGCTTATTGGTTGACCCGTGAAGTGACGGGTATTAAGCCTACAGCCCCCGGCTTCCGAACAGTGGATATTGTGCCCAACCTGGGTAAATCGCTGACGCGAGTGGCGGGCCGGACTCCAATACCGCACGGGATCGTGGAGGGAAGTTTCGACGTCGTCTCCGGCATCTGCCGGGCTACGGTTCCATCGGGTGTCGTGGCGCGTATTGGCGTTCCCAAAGCCGGACGATCCATCAAGCGTATTATTGTCAATGGACAAATGGCGTGGAATGGAACGTACCATACCGTGCCGAGTATAGCAGCGGCCAACGAAGATAGTGACTTTGTTTATTTTACCGGCGTTGGCGCAGGTACGTTCGCCATGGATGTGGAATATCGCGGAAAGACCGTAAAACCGGTGAAAGAACCCCTCGTATATCCAGCGGGCTTTGCTTTTGTGAAGGAGGATGCGGCGACGCAGGGCAACTGGGGCGGGGTTTACGGGCGCGATGGGTTCGTACTCTTTGGTTACGATGGCCCCGGCAAGGACCGTTCTCATCTCCCCGATTACGTGCAATCGGTCACGCCCTCACGTGGTGTGCAAGGTGGTTGCCGCAATATTCTCCGGGCATCCCAGACTATGGAACATCGCGCCCCGGCACCGGATTCCAGCAACAGCTTTCCGCGGAATGTCGGTTGCCTCCAAGGGGGTACCGCCTGGTCGGATGTGACGATGTACCTTGATGTGGTGGTCAGGCGGTCCGCCAAATATCAGCTGGCGCTCTATTTCGTGGACTGGAATTGCAGGGGGCGGAAAACGGCGGTGGAGGTTTTCGATCTGCAAGGCCTGAACAGGGCCACCCCGGATAAATTGATTTCGGATTACGCACAGGGAAAGTACCTCGTATATGAATGCAGGCGATCCGTTCGAATACGTATCAACTTGGTGCGCGGGGTCAACACCGTGTTAAGCGGGATATTTTTTGACCCGCCATCGGATAATTTTTGAAGTGTTTTTTTGTTTTCATCTAAATTGGAGTCACCCAATGCCATACTCTGGTAATAAAGCCTTGCCTGCCACCGTTGCCTGCGTAGCCGCATTTTGTATCTTCGTTATCAGCAAAACGTGCCCGGCGCGGCAGGTCCACGGTGCGGGTACCGCTGGCCGGAACACCGTCGCGGTCTATGACTGGCCGTGCTACCATCCCAGTAAATTCATGCAGGCCAAGTTGGGCAAGGGCTGGACGGAATGGGACCTGCTCAAGAAAGCCAAGGCGCGGTTCCCGGGACAATATCAACCCAAGGTGCCCTTGTGGGGATATACCAATGAGGCAAATCCGCAAGTAATGGCCCACGCCATTGCGGCGATGGCCGATAATGGCGTAAATGTCATCATTTTTGACTGGTATCGGTTCCAACACAATAAAAGCATTTTGGAATCCGCACTGCGTGATGGTTTTCTGAAAGCCCCCAACCATGACCGCGTTAAGTTCGCACTAATGTGGGCCAACCAGAGTTTTGGAAATGTCTTCCCATTCAAGCCCGGTGAAACCTGGAGCAACATTCCAGTCTGGATCCATGCCGCCGTTGATCGCCGCGATTTTGATCGGATCACCAGATCAGCAATCCATTATTTTAAGAACCCCGATTATTGGAAAGTCAAGGGAAAACCCTATTTTTCCACCTATGATCTGCCGACGTTGATGCGCGGCCTCGGGGGCCCTGCCGCAACCCATGCGGCGTTGGAGCATTTCCGGGCGGAAGCCCGGGCGGCGGGATTTCCCGGATTAGATATAAATGTTATTATCAAGCCCTACGACCTGTCGCACGAACTGGCTCTTGTGAAAGGGCAACCGATGCCAGGTGATCCATCGCAAAGAATCGAGACAATGGCGGATATGCTCCATGCGTTCGGTTTCAACAGTGGTACGCTTTACACATGGGCCCACCAAGTCGCGCCGAATTCTCCTACCGAAAGTTATTATCGATGGGGCACCGACGCGGTGGCGGGCTGGCCTGCCGATACGGGCTATGGGATTCCCTTCTATCCCAATGTAACGGTGGGATGGGATGGCACGCCGAGGCATTACCCCGGAGGTATCGTGGTAGATGGATCGCCGAGGCTCTTCAAAGATTTTCTGATGCGCGCAAAAGCGTGGGACGACGGACATCCATCAGCAGGCGGTATCGTGACAATCAATGCCTGGAACGAGTGGGCGGAAGGAAGCCATTTGGAGCCGGATGTCCTTCACGCAATGGGCTACTTAGATGCGGTGCGTTCCGTTTTTCCACCGCATAAATAACCGGGGGCCATGTTGCGCAGCGACAGGTGAGGCGCGGTGAAAATATCGCCGATTTGGGTGCGCAATGGGAAGTGTGAATTGTTCCGGTAGCCGTGGATGTTACCGTATTGGCTTTTAAGGACACGGCGATGTGTGAATATTGTATCGGGAAAATTTCGAATTACGGATATATGGCTTCTGATCGCAGGAGCTTCTTGAAAACTATGGCTGCCGCGTCCGCCATGGCGGTGGTGGCGGACTTGGCAACGCCGAATGGGGCGCGAGCCGAAGGGAAATATCCCGGTCCGCAATTCGCGTTAGCCTCCATGAAACTCCAGCGTATTGCCCGGCTCGCACCAAGCGTTACAATCCCGATCCGTTCACTTCCGATCCCCCCTTTGGTTCAGTTTCGTCGCTTGCAAGCCCCCGCGTTGCTGTTTTGCCGTATTTTGGTTGTAAAATCATGGCTGGTTTTTCTGTGCGGCACCAAACCGGCACTTTTATGGGGCGTAAAATCGCACGTTTTAGCCAACAACATTGCACGTTTTAGCCTAACACCCCGCTTGCTATCCGGTATAAACTATGAATTGAAGGTTGAAGTTCTTCGACGAAAAGGAGGTGAAAAAAGTTGCGGCGAAGTCAACCGGTGGTCTTTTAGCGGTTCTCATGTCCAGGTTTTCTGGCCGTGCGGTCGGGATGGATATGAGAAACAATGTGGTACGAAAATGAAAGGAGGTTGAAGTTCAAAAAGGTGTCTCGGCAGGTTGGCCAAGGCAGGCCGACTTGAGTTTTG
>JBMFGW010000012.1:0-9807 GCA_049977145.1 Phycisphaerae bacterium | reverse complement strand
GTGGTACGAAAATGAAAGGAGGTTGAAGTTCAAAAAGGTGTCTCGGCAGGTTGGCCAAGGCAGGCCGACTTGAGTTTTCTTCAGGGAGCTCTCAACTTCATTTTTGCCGACCGTGTGGTTGGCATGAAGTGGGAGAGCAAAGTAGTTGCTTATATAAGGAAGCACATTATGAATTCCAAAATAAGTATCGTTCCATCCGCCGCGGAATATTGCGGCAAACCGTCGTCCATTCGGGTAATGGATAATCCAAACAGCTCCAATATGGAGCAGAAGGACTCGTTTATGTTTTCCAATCGTATATCCATCCTGCGTGGTTGTTCTTTGGTAGCCGTGGCGGCGGCGGCGGTGGCTATCTTGGCGGCGGGTAACGCCTCGGCCAATATGATCCAAAATGGTGATTTTTCCGCGAACGCGCCACAATACACGAGTGGCTACGGTGGCGACGGCGGCTCCAACCCCTCCGGTCCCGCCGATTGGACGCCGATCGCATCAGGTTCGGGAGGTGTCCTGCTCGAAGGATTGGACACCGATCTCGGCGCGAACCAAACACAACTTGCGCCGGCTGCTCTGAACGGCGTACGCGACTTTGCCGTGCTCCAAGGATACGGCGGCGAGCCGTCCATCCTCCAAACCGTGGCCACTACCGCAGGCCAATCGTACGCGTTAACCTACGACGCAGGACTATACCAGTGGGCGGCCGATGGTACGCTTGAGGTGACCATCACGGACGCCACAAACAGCAACTTGGTCACCAGCCAGACACCAGCCGCCAGTGGCGTGCAGTTCAGTTCTTTTAGCGTTATGTTTACCGCGCCTTCAATATCGACCACCATTGAGTTTGTGAACAACACGCCGTCGGCCACAGGTGGTACTTTTGTCGATGTGTCGGGCGTGGTGATGACACCGGTGCCCGAACCGGCCACGCTAGGTTTGGTCGCCGTCGCCGGTGCCGGTTTGCTGCTGATTGGCCGCAAGAGCGTGACGACATCTCGGAGCGCGTGACAGGACCCTGGCGACGGGCGTGCGTCGCGGGCGATCCGATGTGTCCCGCCGCTTTTGCTACCGCACTGAAAGTTGCGGTGCAAATGTATTTTATTGGCCGAGCACCATGCCCGATATTTTGGAGTAACACTATGAGTAACAATCGGTTGTTCGAATCAGTCCGTAAACCCCTACACGGTTTTACGTTAATCGAGCTATTAGTGGTGATTTCCATCATCGTACTGTTGATTGCCCTTCTGTTGCCGGCGCTGGCAAGAGCCAGGATTCTCGCGACGCAGGTGCAGTGCGCCTCCAATTTACGGCAAATCGGCATTGCCATTCAGGAATACGCCAGTGAAAATCGAGGGCAATTTCCGCTTACTACCAGCTCTGGCTGGCCTTTCGGTAATATGAGCTTCGCTGTTGCACCGACGTATCCGACTTGGGGACTCGGGCTTCTCTACTATGACTCCTATGGTGTCGACGCCTCCACCACAACTATGATCAACCCGCATCCGGGGATACTAAATCCGACCGTAGCGGGGCTGTCAATGCTTTTTTCCACCCAGCCTGGGGCTTTCCGCCAGGGCCAGAACGGCATCATGGTTCCCAGCGACTACAACAGCCACGGGCTGTTATTCAACTGGAATAGCAGTTTACTCGGCTATAGCTATTGGGTGGATCACGGGTCGGATTGGAAGCCAGCGGATGATCTCTTCGCTATCGCAGTTTCTAGCGGTAATCCGGGATACAACGCTCCGCGCGACGTCCCGTGGACCTACTATAATAATTTTAACACCAATCATGAACCCGCGCTGAATCCGCAGTCTAACCCCGGCTCTCTCCTGGTCTCGGATGAGGCGTTTTTCACAGACCAAACCGCCCAATATGGATTGACGGGATGGCCATTTGGTGGCGCTGGCCCCACGTCGAACCACGTCGACACGGTGAATAACAATTTGCCCGCCGGTGTCCATGAATTGTACAACGACGGCGCGGTGGTGTGGCAGCCTATGTCGCAGGTGAAATGCCACTTCATGCAATGGGGCGTGTATATGGGGTGGTGATTCCACACGGTACAGGGTAAATGGCGCACAGGATTCGTACGATCCCCGATGATGTCGGAAGCTGCTTTCGAAGGCGTTGGACATAACGCATGCCACCAGCGAGGGTCATCTCACGTTAAACCAGTGCATTTGCGAACAAGGAATATTGAAGGGGTACCCTACATGCAACAGTCCGAATTGAATCGTCGTGATTTTGTAAAATTATTGGGTTTGACCACGGCGGGCCTGGTGATGCTCTGCGCGGGGGCGAGCTTTGGCGATGATGGATCGCCTTCAGAGAACCAGATCGGCTACTTTAAGCAACTGCCCATTGACGACATTGCCCACACGTTCCCCACGCCGCAGGATGATGCCCGGGCATGGGTGTATTGGTTCTGGATGCGCGGAAATGTCACCAGGATTGGCGTCACAGCGGATCTGGAAGCGATGCAGCGGGTGGGTATTGGCGGCGTGCTGATTTTCGTGGTCAACGAAGGCACGCCGGGAGGACCTTGTGTGGCCGGAGCGCCACGATTGGATTTCATGGGTGCAGACTGGCAGGAGATGTTTGAATTTGCCTGTTCCGAGGCCCACCGTTTAGGACTTAAGGTAAACATGGCCAATGATCCCGGCTGGTGCGGCAGCGGTGGGCCGTGGATCACGTTGGAAACCTCCATGCAGAAAGTGGTCTGGACCCGAACAGACGTAACGGGAGGCCGGGCGATCACGCAGCAAATGAAGTTGCCGGAAGAGGTGGACGGCTACAAACTCCTGCCGGCATTTATCCCTCCCACGCAAAGCGCCGAGCTTTCCGGAACGCATGTGACCGGTCCGTACTATTACCGTGATATTGCCTTGTTGGCGTTTCCGGTTCCCGCCGCCGCGCCGAATGTTATTCCCAACATCAAAGCGCTGGTGGATGGTTCCGGAGCCTATACCGTCCTGCAACAAAACATACCGGCACCGGCAAATTGGCCGGTGGTTCCGGCGGCGGGAAATGTCGCCGCCAACTCCATTGTTGATATTTCCACGCACATGAATTCACAGGGGCAACTGAATTGGGATGCGCCACCTGGAAATTGGGCCATTCTGCGGATGGGGCACACGAGCACGGGCATGGCCAATCATCCGGCCCCGATCAGCGGTACAGGCTTTGAAAGCGACAAGCTAAGCAAAAAGGCCACGAAATTGCAGTTTGATTCGCAGATGGGCAAGCTCATTGTGGACGTTGGAGCCTTGGCTGGAAAGGGAAAGACACTTGTATCAACGCATATTGACAGTTGGGAGACTGGCTCGCAAAATTGGACTCCCACCTTCCCGGAAGACTTTAAGCGCTTACGTGGTTATGACATTACGAAGTATCTGCCGACCATTACGGGCACGGTTGTGGAAAACATGGATATTTCCGAGCGCTTTTTATGGGATTTTCGCGCCACGATTTCCGATCTGCTGGTGGAAAATTATGCCGCGTATATGCGCGAGTTGGCGGTGAAGCATGGATTACGCCTTACCATTGAAGGTTATGCCGGTGTGCCGGCCAATGAATTGGACTACGGCGGTCAGGCGGTGGAACCGATGGGAGAACTCTGGTCGACACCGCGTTTCCAAAACTGGACGGATGTTATTGAAATGGCCTCGGCGGGCCATACGTTTGGTCATCACATCATCGGCCTGGAGACTTTTACCAGTCAAGGCGACGGGTTTAAGGGATATCCGGCGATCGTTAAGGATATTGGCGATTGGGCATTTTGTGCGGGGATCAATCGGTTTGTTTTTCACCGCTACACCATGCAGCCGTGGACCGAGCCGCATTATGCGCCCGGGATGTCCATGGGGCCAGTCGGGTTGCATTATGAGCGCACGGAAACCTGGTGGGAATTAACCAGGCCTTGGCATGAATATGTGGCCCGATGCTGCTACCTGCTGCGGCAGGGATTGTATGTCGCGGATATTTGTTATTTGCAGGCTGAAGGCGGGCCGATGTCAATTAATCCGCCGGGTCAGCTTGGCCCCAACGGTGCTCCCCCTCGGCCCGGTTACAATTATGATACGTGTTCCGTGGAAGTCGTGCTGAAGCGCATGAGCGTGCGTGATGGTCGGCTGGTATTGCCGGACGGCACAAACTATCGCGTGCTGGTACTGCCGGAATCACAAACCATGACGCCGACGCTGCTGAAGAAAATTAAAGAACTGGTGGATCATGGTGCCACGATCATCGGGCCGCGTCCGGTTAAATCCCCGAGCTTATCCAATTTTCCGCATTGCGATGCGGAAGTTCAGAAGATTGCGGCGGAGCTATGGGATAGCGGTAAAATTATCTCCGGAAAAACCGCCGAGCAGGTTCTCTCCCAACGCGGCATACCGCCGGACTTTGCTTCGGACCATCCGGAGGCCGTCAACTTCTGTCACCGGAAAATGGCGGATGCTGATATTTATTTTGTGGCCAATGGCAAGGCGGCGACAGGCTATCCATTTGCCGGCGAATCACTGCTGGCGAATTGCAGCTTCCGCATCACGGGTGTGGCACCGGAATTCTGGGATCCGGAAACTGGAAAAATGTGGCCGGTTCCCGCTTACGCATCATCCGATGGCGTAACGAGCATTCCGATTGTTCTGGGGCCGAAAGGGTCGGTATTTGTGGTGTTCCGCAGAAACCATGCGACGGCGGTTAAGGATCCCCTTCGCCGCATCAGCCACAAGGGCAAGGTGCTGCTTGCGGCGGATGCCAGGCTGAGACCGGCGAAAAAATTAAAGATCAGCGTAATAAGTGCCACCTACGGTGTTCCGGGCGATGCGGCGCGCACACGTAATGTGAAAGCCATCGTTCAGAAATTAGTCGATGCTGGAGAGACCAGCTTTCCCGTAATGAAAATGTTTGAACTCGGGGGCGACCCGGCACCCGGTGTGGTCAAGACGCTGACCATTGACTACGTGCTCGACGGCCACAAGGGCCGAATCAGCCGGCACGATGGGCAGGAGGTAATCTTCGCGGAACCGGAACCGGCGTTTCATCCCATTCTCACGTTGGAGGCAAATGGCGATGGTCACCTTCAGGCTATTGTCACCCAGACGGGCCAATACCAATGCGTGTGGGCTTCCGGCAAGCACACCACGATCCGGGTTGCGGATATTCCCAAGCCAATCGCCATTGAGGGGCCGTGGAACGTAACATTTCCGCCCGGTTGGGGTGCCCCGGCCCAGATAAAATTGGATAAGCTCATCGCGTGGAACCAGCATCCTGATGCGGGCGTACGCTATTTTTCCGGCACCGCAGAGTATCAGACGGAATTTGATGTCCCTGCGGAACTGTCGGCACCGGGTCAGCGGATTGAACTTGATTTAGGTAATGTTGCGGTGATGGCGCGTGTCAGGGTCAATGGCCATGACCTGGGCATTCTTTGGAAGCCCCCCTTCCAGTTGGATGTCACCAGGGTATTGAAACCGGGGCGTAATCTATTAAATATCTCCGTGACCAATCTGTGGATCAACCGCATGATCGGCGATCAGCAACTGCCGGAAGATCCGGAGCGGTATCTTGGTCCGACATGGTGGCATGGCACGCTTAAAAAATGGCCGCAATGGCTGCTGGATGGCAAACCCAATCCCTATGGCCGCTACACGTTTACAACTTGCCAGGTATATAACAAAACCGATCCGCTGGTGGAATCGGGATTGATCGGCCCGGTGAAATTGGTGACGAGCGTCTGTGCCAACTTTGGAATGTAGACGTATGACACCTGGCGTATTAGCCATGCATGATAAAAAGATGTTATTTTGAAGATCATTCACCCAGAAAAGGTTACGCATGATTTAAGGAACCAGGTATGCAAAGCCATCCCAGTTCTACCCCCATGGTGCGGGGGTGTCGTTGTCTGTCCGTTGTTTTAGCGGCTCTGGTTGTTGCCGTCATCGGCGCGAATGCCGGTGCCGCCAACCGTGGATTCCCGCGACCGCCCGTCTCCAAAATCGTTACCATTTCCAATGCCGGACTCTCGGTGACATTTAAGATATCTTGGGGCGTTGTGGTGGTCGGCATCGCCAATAAAAACGTGGCACACGGGCTGAATATCGTGAATGCCAATGATGTGGGGCGGAAGCTGCAGGTGGATCGGTTTCTTTCCCGGAGGATCCATGGCCGTCTGGAGCTGATGATCAACCCCACGCAAGCCGGCGCGGAAGGCGGTCAGGGTTATAATCAGCACCCGAAAGGGATTGCGATTCCGGAAAAGGGCAGTCCGGTGGTTCGCTGGTCGGTCAGTGGCTATCACTTTCATGCGGTTATCAAGCCTTGGAATTACGACACGGGGCATCCCACCCGCTTTGTATATGTGGAGGATGTTGGTATCAATTCTCGGGGCGTGTCGCACTTTCATTACACTTTCTATGACCATGAACCAAAAAAGTATGTAATGGGCACCGAGGTGCCCACGCTCTATTCGGATCGCACCAACGCCTTTATGTACCCGCCGACGTGCCCCTATACCCGACCGAACGCCGCGTATCACAAAGGAAAGGTTTCGGCGTGGCCGGTAAAGCTGGTCATCGAATCGCCATCGTGGCCCCAGTTGGGGATCGCCTCCAAAGGGTGGATCGCCAACATTGATACTGGCGATAACTTGGGCATCTTCTATACCACGCCGGTGGGCCTTTCGGAAATATTTGGCACATTTCGCGCCGCCGACGTCGGCGTTTTCGATACGCCGCCGCTGGGTAAAACGACCGTGACGGCGAATGTTACATCCTATCCGGGCGAAGTCTATTCCATTGATGTTTCGGTGCTGGTGAGCACCCCCAAGAAAGGCTCCGCGTTGATCTCCCGGCAGCCTCCCGCGGTACTGAAGGCCATTGACAACATTCCGCCGGCGCGGAGGCAACCGTAATGAAGGGGAGCAATGGACATGGAGCGATATGCGCCTCGGCAAAACCAAAACAGCCTTTTCTGGTGGGGCGGTATATATCGGAATGTAATGGCATGATCGCCCGGCGTACACGCAGCACGATTCGGACTGCGGTTTCCACTCTTTTGGCCGTCGGCATTCTGGCGACATCGTGCCCCCCGCCATCCCCCACCTGGCCCGTCGTGGCGCACGGCGGCACAGCGTTGGATACCCGGGAGGCGGATGCACGGGTGCGGTTGGTCAACGGCTGTCCTCAATTGTTTATCAACGGACGGAGAAGGCCACCGCTGGCGCTGTTCGTCAACATCTTTCTCAACAATCCAACGAGCTTGGCGCAGTCAGCCTCAGAGATTCGTTTGGCGGCGAAAAGCGGCATCCATATCGTTACGTTTCTATGTTACTACCAGTTGCCATATCCCAAACAATTGCCCCCAGACTACCAGCAGGTGGATATGATGTGCAAATTCATCTTAAGGAATAATCCAAAAGCTTGGTTGCTCCCGCGCGTTTGGTGCGGGGTTGCGGGCTTTCGGGCCTCCCATCCCGCACAACAGGTCGCCTACGCGAATGGTTCCCATCCGATGAGCTCGGTCGCGTCGCGTCGGTGGTACCGGGATACAGCAGGTGCACTGGCAGCCCTAATCCGACATATCCAAGCAAGTCCATACGCCATGCATATTATCGGTTACCACCTTGCCCATGGTAACACCGGCGAGTGGTTTACCCCCAATTATGGTACACTTCCTGGCTTCGACTATTCACGCTCAAACCGCTTGGCCTTCGCCCGCTGGTTAAAACGCCATTACCGCACCAATGGGGCGCTGCGGACGGCTTGGCACGACGGCAGGGTGTCGTTCCAGACGGTCGCGATTCCACCGGCGGAGCCAGCCACAAATTATCCATTCTATAAATCTGGCGAGCGGCGATACGTGGACTATCTGAACTACCAGAGTGACATCACCGCCGAGCGTATCATGCAACTGGCCACAGTGGTCAAAAGAGTAACGGCCGGGCGTTCAATGGTTGTGACATTTTATGGCTATGATTTTGAATTGCCGACATCCGATACTTCCGACCGGGCCTTAGCCAGGCTGCTGCGTTGCAAGGATATTGACGCCCTTGCCTCGCCCGTATCGTACCACGACCGCCAGCCGGGTGGTTCACCGGCATTTATGGGGCCGGTAGACAGTGCCACATTGCATGGAAAGCTGTGGATGATGGAGGATGATACGAGAACTTTTTTACATTCCCATAACAAGGCCTTCGTTGCCCCCGGATATGTGGCCCGCTGTAAAAATCTCAACCAGACCAACGCAGTTCATAACCGGAATTTCGGCCAGATGATGGTCCACCGCCTCGGTACTTGGTGGATGGACCTCGAAGGCACCGGTTGGCTGAATAATACCAGTATGTGGAAAGACATGGACCGCCTGCGGAGGGCGTATCTGAAATATGCGCCGCGATCCCAGTATGAACCACAGGTGGCGGTTATTTATGATGAGCGATCACCGTCTTATGCGCGCGTTGAACCGGGCCGGGTACTCCCGTTGTATTCGGCCTTGGTGACCTTTCCAACGGAGTTTTTTCACTGTGGGGCCAGTGTCGGCTTCTATTTACTTTCAGACCTGAAAGAGCCTAAATTTCCCCACGCCAAAGTATTTATTTTCCTTAATGCATGGCATGTCAATGCGGCCACGCGCCGTGTCATTCGGGAAAAAGTGGAACGCGGTGGGCACACCGTCATTTGGATGTATGGGGCCGGGTTTATCAAAAAAGGTGGCATTGACACGGCAGCCGCCAGCCGCCTGATTGGCATAAAATTACGCCTTCGGGCCACTGCCGAAAACCTGCCCGCCAGTGTGGTTACAGGTGACAACGCATTGCACTTGCCCTCTGAATCCATTGCCGGCGTTAACGGGGCTGATGCTCCGAGTTGGGCGGTGGCCGATTCCGCCAGCATCCCGTTGGCATACTATGTGCCAAATGGAGGTGTTTCGATGGCCATAAAACAATCTTCCGCTTACCAATCAATATTTATTGGTGATCCAAGAGTGGCGGCCCCGATTTGGCTCGCACTGCTGCCGCATCTTGGCGTGCACGTCTACCTGAATACCAATGACTGTTTTCAGACTGATGGCCGCCTGATGATGATCAGCAGTGACGGCCATGCCGGAATACGGACAGTCACGCTGCCAAATCGAAGCACGGTGTATAACCTGCTTAACGGAAGGAAGATAGCCGTCAATGTCCGTTACTTCAAGGTTGTGTTACGGCGATTTCAGACGCTGTTATTGAGAATAAGGAGTAAATAATGATGTGCCCATATTGCGGTGATCGGAATGTACAGCACCCGCAGCAGGCCTACGGCCGCCGTGACTTCTTAAAAGCTATGGCCGCCGCGTCCGCAATGGCGGCGGTGGCGGACTTGGCTACGCCGCGTGTGGCCTACGGCGAGGGGAAATATCCAAGCGGGCGGTCCGCTTTGGCTTCCATGGACATTGCGCGCGTTGCCCGGCTTGCACCGCTCGGCTACCAGTCAAAGCCGGCCAGCTCTGACGCTGTCGTCAAGTGGGTGCAGGTAGACCTCGGCCAATCACGGACCATCGAACAGGTCAAGCTTTTTCCGGTGCTGGCGTATTTCAGTTATGACGCACAATGTTTTCCTCGGCGGTTCAGAATTGAAGCCGCTGATGACGTGGAATTCTCGGTGCGCAAAATAATTGCCGATCACACCAAGGCTGATTACCCGTCGCCGGAGGACAAAGTGGCGATATTTCCGGGTAACGGAGTTTCGGGGCGTTATGTACGCCTGACCGCCACGCTGCTTACGGACAAGCAATTGGCGCTTTCCAAATTTGAAGTCTGGTCCGGCGGCCAGGATG
>JBMFGW010000011.1:6175-52291 GCA_049977145.1 Phycisphaerae bacterium | reverse complement strand
AGGTGGGTCTTCCAGCAAGCGCCAGCAACTCTTTTGTTCCAGCCCTATTTGCTCTACTGTTCAACTCTCTACTTTTCACCTGCTCTCGGCGGCAGCCGCCGCCGCAGCCGCCCAAAACAACTTGGCCCTCTTGGCCCCCTTGAAATTCATAAACCCGAAGATAATTCAAAATTCGGCCCGGTGCCCTGCGGTCAATAAGTCGCAGTGTCCTCGTCTCCTCAAAGTCTAACATATACTCCTTACCCATTTGGCCAGAAACTGTCACAGGCCCAAGAAATCTTTGCACGCTGCGAAGAAATGGATGGATTGCGGCACAGCGCAACCGGCTCACTTGCAGAACTGCCAATCTTTAATGGGCGTGTTGCACCGCATATTCAATGACATTGGTGGCCAAAGCTACCGCTGATTTTGGCGTGTAACCGGATATACCCCACGTGTTGGTACCCAGAAAGCCCGAAGTCACATCATCCGGGGAAAATACAACCACCCAGCGCCCCGCACGCTGGATGCCCAGAAACTCCGGCGTGTGTTTAATACCATTTGCATCAATATAAAAACGCCGATAGTCCACCCGCGCCGCCGGAGTACCGCCGGGCATGGAACCCGTATAAATGGAACATTTTGCCGGCAATCGTCGCAGCACCACCTTGGGATATAATTTCATCGTCAGGGCGGTGAAAGCATCCGTGAATTGCTGCTGGCCACCGGCGGCGTCCGCAAATAACATTCCCCCGGCATTGAGATATTTTCGCAACGCCGCAACTTGGGCCGCCGTGAAGGTGAACCGCCCCGTACCAGTCATATCCAACAGCGGTGTGTTATGCGGGTTCAGGTGCGCGGTGGTAACCGCGGCAACCTTGACCTGAGTTTGCGCCCTGGCCCGCGCCAGCAGGGCCAGCCGCGGCCACGCCCCCGGCTCCGGATTCCAATTGCCGTGGTATTGCAACCGCCCCACCGCCAGGGTCCGAGCGGGCGTTCCGGAAACTGGCGGCACCACCAGCGAATGCAGGCGGTCCGCCAGATAGCCTTTGCCGGTGGCATACAGGTACAGATTCATCGGAAATTCCCAGTATTTCTTCTCCGCAAAAGCCCGGCGTTCCCACACCGCTCCCATATCCTCCGGGCTGACCACCCACAAATCCCGTACCCCATTGGAAATCGCCAGCATGTTAAAGTACATGTGATACCATGGTTGCAACGTCAACAACATGCTTTTGGCTGTCAAACGGTGAAATTCATATTGGTTGTTGACCACTTCCCGGCCATATTTCATCATGGCCCGACGGAAAGAAAAAGATGAACCGTCACAGGAACACAACACCATGCCTCCGGCATCGACATAAGCCCGTAGTTTGGCAATGTCCAGCGGGCTGAAGTGGGGATCCTTATGGCCCGTGATGATCAGAATGGGAGAATTCAGCCAATTGCTGACCGGAGAATTAAAATCCACAACCTGCCAATTCAGCGGAGTTTCCGTCGTGGTACTGACCCAGGAAACCATATTGGCGACATCCCGCTGCCGCGCGTTCCATTGCCCATAAAAGTTGGGAGTGTATTGCAGTTTGTTCATGAATACGGGATTCAGACCCCGATCCAGAATCAGCAACGCATAGGCGGTTTCAACAAAGGGTGGAAGTCCGCCAATTGTCCAACTCCCATCTTTCTTGGACTGTTGCGCGATGAGAGTACGACAATAATCATCGTACCAATTGTGTCCCGCGAAAGTTTGCAGTCCCGAGGCCAGTCCCACGCGCTCATAACAATACATCTGATAGGGATCCGTGCTACCGGGATTAAAATTATGGTTGATCCACTCCAGACCAGCCAGAATGTTGCGGTCTACAATTGGATGTATTCCCACATGTTGCGCCCCAATAAATTCATCGCAGATTAAGAGACTCGCCACGCCGGCGGGCGTGAAGGTTGCCCAGTGATTAAAAGGGAATTTTGCCGTTAAGCTGGGCACGCCGACAAATCCCCAGTAGCCCCAGCACCCGTTGGCGAACTGTGTTCGCCGCCAGTGCTCCGCCGCCAGATGCCAGTAGGCGGCGGGAAGCCTGATCCCGGCATGTTCCACCGCCCAGGCCCCCAGCACACCATATTGGGTATTGGAGTTATCCCAGTCGCCGGGAGTATTGGGAAAATACTTCATATATTGTGGAAAATAATTTGCTGTACCCCACGCATAATGATATCCGCCATCCGCATGAAGACTGTGCAGTAAAATATTGGCATCCCAACGCAATGTTGGGTTATACACCGCACGCCGGGGCAGCAGTGCCAGGGCATTAGCCTGAAACGACACCGCATACGTAGTGGGATTCCTATGGCTCACCAGGAATTGAATACATTCTTTCATCGGTGAATTAAATGGATATAATCGCTGGAGTTTCAAACTTTGCTCCACATCCAGCAAAGACTCAATAACGATTGCTGATTCGCCCAAGAATTGCGGCGTCGCCGAAGGCTTTCCCGGAACAATCAGGTTCTGTTCCCAGAATGTTTTTGGATTGCGTTGCGACAGCAGATAATTCACGCCCCGTTTAATCGCCGCGATCACCTTGGCGCTGGAAACGGGAGTTTGGGCCTCAACCAGGCCCGGCACCAGCAGCACCGATATAATGGCCAACGCCACGCCCGCCCTGAACCTAATGGTAAAACTACACATAACGCTTCACAGCTCCATGTTTTCACCGGCATCACCACTGCGATATTTTCCACAGCGCGCCATATTTTAGATTCTACCCGATACACCGCTGCATTGGCCAGAAGCGGAGGGGGGGCAGCTGAAAATCTTGGATTTCAGCGTACATACATACAGTTGCGGCAATTGGTAATAGGTGCTTCAATCCTCAGTGGAACCGACGTGATCAAATGGAGGCGTTCCAACCACAATATTTTTATCAGAAAAACTCGGCAATGTATTTAGGTAAAATTCCGCTTCCCACAGTCCGTAATGTTCCTAGCCCACACTGGGACACTTGCGGTTCTGTCAGTGAAGCAAAGACGTGGCGGCGTTAAAGTCGATTTATAACAACACCCTTATTTCCCTTGATTTATAAGCATTTGGTGGGTTCTCTGAAGTTTCAGTTTTTTTCACGCTGCGCGATAATATAAAACTCTATGAGCACCCGCGGTACAGCGAGGCGGTGCGGTTGGGCGTACGCGGATCCGCGCTGTGTTCGGTCAATCGTCCCTTGCATTTTTCGGCCGCAACCCGAACAATGATTAAAGTACAATGCGGTGAATATTGGCCGCAGCGGACGCCGCACCACAGGATGTTGCAGGCGACCGAGGATTGGGCTGCACACTATAGCAGCGTGTGGAAAGGATTTTTTTATGCCGTCGTCTTGGAGTCAGTGGAAAAAGTTTTTGGCAACCCATGCGAAGAGTTCCGCCATGACCGTCGTGCTGGTCGTGTTTTTAACCGTCTACATCGCTTTAACGCGAAGTCACTACCCGGTCGCTGGTGCGGCCACCGGCGGTTCCATCGCCGCGGCGGCCACCGGCGTTTTTCATCCGTTTGGATTTTTATATACCTCAACGTTTACCACGTTTGAGCGTTACGCGTTATTCGCTGTTTTATTTATTGCACTGGCCGGTCTGGCGTATGCGGTACTGCTGATGCGCATTATACGCCGGGCGGATCATGGAACCGAGAAAATGCAGGATGTGGCACACGCCATCCGGCAAGGGTCCATCGCTTATCTGGGGCGGCAGCGTCGGACACTTCTTCCACTGATTATTCTTATTACCTTGATACTTGTCGGCACTGCCAGTTGGAGCACCGCCGCCGGGGCCAGTCTGCCCATTGGCCGCGGTATCGCCTTTCTTATGGGGTCGTTATTTTCCATGGCGGTCGGTACGATCGGTATGCTGATGGCCACAGAGGGTAACGTGGTCGTGGCCGCGGCCGCCCGCCAGGGATTTGGTAAGGCCTTACAGCTCGGATACCGAACGGGTACGGTCACGGGAATGCTCAACGACGGCTTGGGGCTGTTGGGCGCCACGACCATTTTCATGTATTTCGGTGACCGCGCTCCGGAGGCGTTACTGGGTTTTGGATTTGGCGGAACGCTGCTAGCCCTATTCATGCGTGTCGGGGGTGGGATTTACACCAAAGCCGCCGATGTCGGAGCGGATCTGGTCGGCAAGGTGGAAAAAGATATTCCGGAAGATGATCCACGCAACGCCGCCACGATTGCCGACAATGTCGGGGATAATGTCGGGGATTGCGCCGGTATGGCCGCGGATATTTTTGAAAGTTATGAAGTAACCATGGTAGCGGCCATGATTTTAGGCTGGGCCAGCTTTGGCCACATTGGGATGCTATTTCCGCTGCTGGTAAGAGCGGTGGGTGTATGCTCCGATATGATTGCCACATTCAGCGTCCGCGCGGCCGATAAAGGTTCGGATAAAGATGCCATGGCCGCCATTAATCGCGGCTATCGGCTGGGCGCGGTCATCAGTACCGTGGGTTTCCTGCTGGTGGGATTTTTTTACCTGCGGTTCGGCGCGGCGGCGATTGCGGAAAATCCAAGTCTGCAGCACATATTAAGTTCCGCACCCTGGTGGGCCAATTTTGGCATTCATGGTTTGGATATGCGACCGGCGGAAGCCACATTCATCGGGGTCATTCTGGCGCTTACGCTGAACTTGTCGACCGAATATTTCACCGGAACCCATGAGCCACCGGTGGATTCGATGGTGAAGTCTTGCGCTACCGGCCATGCCACCAACATTATCGCCGGTTTGGCAGTGGGCCTGGAAAGCTCCGTCAGCGCAATCGTGATTATCGCGTGTTGTGTGACCGCCAGCAGTCTGATTTTCTACGGCACGAATCCAATATTTGTGGCGTATGGCATTGCCATGGTGGGTATCGGTATGTTGACGCTCGCGGGCAATACGTTGAGCATGGATGTCTTCGGGCCGGTTGCGGATAATGCCAATGGCATTGGGGAAATGGGTTATGATGCCGAGGAAATGGGGGCGCAGCAGCACAGTGCCGCCCGGCAGGTTCTCGCGGATCTCGATGCCACCGGTAACACCACCAAGGCCCTGACCAAAGGGGTGGCCATTGGTTCGGCGGTGATTGCGGCGGTGAGCTTGTACGCGTCATTTATCACGCTGGTGGCAACCGGCGGCATATCGGATCATGCCCGGATCAGCGGGGAAGCCTATAAAATTGTTTCTGGGCTTATGACCGTGGCCAGCCCCAAACTGCTGGTGGGCCTGCTCTTGGGTGGTGCCGTTCCTTTCCTGTTCAGTTCCATGACCATCCGCGCGGTGGGGCGCGCCGCCTTTCTCATTGTTAAAGAGTGCCGCCTGCAATTTCAGGATGCCAGAATCTGGAGTGGTGAAACCAAACCGGATTATGGTCGGGTGGTGAATATCTGTACGATTACCGCGCAGCGCGAGTTGATCGGCCCCGGATTCCTTGCGATTCTCTCTCCAATTCTGGTTGGTTTTCTACTGGGGGTTGTCGCGCTGGCTGGATTTCTGGCCGGGGCCATTCTCTCCGGGCAATTGCTGGCGGTGTTCATGACCAATTCCGGCGGGGCTTGGGACAACGCCAAGAAGACCATTGAGGATGAACCGCGCAATTCCAAGGCCAATACCGGCAAAGGATCCGAGCGGCACAAAGCCGCCGTAACCGGTGATACTGTCGGCGATCCCTTGAAAGACACCGCCGGTCCAGCAATCAATCCGCTCTTGAAAGTTATGAACATGGTGGCTTTGCTGTCCCTGCCATTAATGCTTCCTTTTGACGCTTCGCTCTGGCGGTCTGAAACCGCCATGCACAAGGCGATTGTGGTGCATCCGTTGAGCCCATACCCGTGGATTGCAGCGACCATTGGGGTACTGGCCATTGCCGTGATCGCCTGGGCGGTTTACCGTTCCAAACATGAGACCAAGGAGATGGCGGAAATGGAAAAACAGTTGGAATCCGTCTAATCGTGGGGAAACCGTTCACGTATCCGTTCCCGGCCTTTCGGCCTTCCAAAATCGGTATGCGTTCACGGCGGTACCACTCCCTTACGGTCGCGGCTCGGCCTGCCGTTACGCGTGGCAGGTACGCCAAAAACATCGTGCGTGAACGGTTACCCGTTCACGTATCCGTGCCCGGCGGTACCGCTCCCTCACGGTCGCGGCTCGGTCTGCCGCCGGGTGCACGCGGCGGCCCGATGGGGCGTTGATCGCCGCGCATGGTTGTATGCAAAAAATATGGTGCGTGAACGGTTACGGGAATTGGACCAGTACGTGGTCATTCGTAATTTAACCGACCTTGTAAACGCCTTTTTTTGCCAGCCGCCACGTCAGCAGAGGCCGAACTACAAACACGGCGGACAGGTAGATACACGCGATTCCCAACGCCATGATGATGCCGAGGCTGGCAATGCCGCGATCACGGGAAAGTCCCAGAAATCCAAAACTGCTGCAGGTCACGAAAGCGCACATAAGCAGTGCCCGCTCGCTGATGTCCCAAAACCGCCAGATGCGCCGCGGGTTATGTTCCGCTTCGCGGTAGCGGTGCATCATAAATACGCCGTACTCATGGCCCGCACCGATAAGAATCGGCATGGCGAAAAAGTTGGCGAAGTTCCATTGCAATCCCAGCAGCCCCATAACGCCCACCAGCATCGGCAGGCCCAACGCCAATACCGATATGGTCATGGCGGTGCGGCCAAGAGAGCCTAAATCCAGATACACCAGAAAAATCACGATGAAAAAGGCCAATACTGTAGTCTGCATAAAAGCCGCGCGGATGGATTCGGTGGTGTGATAAATCTGAATGGCGATACCGGTTAGATCCATCCGTGCCGGCACCAGACCGGGATGGGCAGCGGTGCCCTGCACCGTGGCGACAAACTGCCGCAGGCGCGATTGGCGCCAAAGATCAAAGCGGGGATGGATATACAAAGCGTATTCGCCACCAGCACTGAGAAAATGCCGGCGCACCACCGTGGGCAGGCGGGCGATGTTCAACGGGCCTGGCGTGAGCATAGCCGCTACTTTTTGCAGCGAATTGTAAAAAGTTTCTTGCCAAAGTGAAAGCCGCTGTGCGAAGTGGCGTTGGCGGCGGGCGGAAGCGGAAGTGATCAGCAATGCCAGACGCCGCAATGTGGCCACGGTGGCGGCGACGTGGGTGGCCTTCGCCTGACTCCAGACCTTGGCCAAAGCCATGGCGGCAGTGGCGATGGCATGCAGATTGGCCGATGCTACCGGTGTGGGATGGCACCAATGAATTTGGCGAAGAACCTCGGTATGCGTAGCAAGATATTTCTGTTTGGCGTACGCATCGAGCAAGCTGCTGGTGGACAGAATCGGCGAAGTGGGATGCGCGGCAGCCCGGTTGAGTGTCGTGCGAATTGGGGCCAATTGCGCCAGCGATTTTGACACTACCACCGCATACCACGACGGCATTTCCTTAACGAGTTTTACAGCGGTCAGGCCGCGTGCCTGTAAATCAAGAAGATTGGGATCAAACCGCAAAGTTAAGGCAAAGGGAAGCAAGCCCACCAAAACCGCCAGCCATAAGCCCAGGCCGAGGAAATTTTTACGGCCCGCCGGTGGTGGAGGGCGGTCATCCGTGTAGCGTCGCGCGGGAGCAACCTGGCCCAGTTTCGGCGGGAACATCACCAGCAGCGCCGGCAGGACGGTGTAGCCGGCCAGCAAACATAATAATAAACCACTGCCGGCAATCAGGCCTAATTCCGCATCACCGCGAAAATGCGTGGTCATGGCTACCAGAAACGCTCCGGCGGCCCCAACGCAAGCGGTGGCGATAGGAGGGCCGGTATAACGAAAAACCCTCGCCCAAATGGCTTTTTGTCTTTCATAACGCCGCGCTTCCCGCCGGTACCGCACCAGAATCTGAATTAAATAATCCATACCTATGCCGATTAACGCGATGACAAATATGGTGGAGAGTAAATTCAGCTCACCAACGAAAATCGTGGCGAATCCAAAGGTCCACGCAATGGCAATGGCCAAGGTCAACCCGGCGGCCACGCCCATCCAGATGGAACGCAGCATTAAAATCATCCCAATTAAGACCACGATCATGGCGATGGTTTCAGCTTTGTCACTATCCGATGTGGTAATGCGCATTTCATCCGCAGCCAGAACCGGCCGACCGGTCATGCCAAAAGTGAATTCCGCGGCAAATGGTTGGGCGGAGCGCAGCATCGCGGCACGGATTTTTTCCAGCGGCAAAGACACCGCCGCCAATGAATCATAAGTAAATTTAGGAAAAACGTTAATTAACAGCAGGTGTTCCGAGCCGTTGCCGGCGCGGATATAGTAATAACCCGCCGTGGCGGGCGTAGGCGGCCGCTTGGCTGGCAGAGAGGATAAATCAGGCACCACAACCGGCGCGGTTTTTGGGTTCTCAAGCGTCTGCAGCCAGGATTTACAAAGGGAATTGGTGAAAGCCGTGGTTTGTGGCGCGGGCGGCTGTGTGGCCAGCAGACGGAGAAAGCGCTCCACTCGCGTGGCGCCGAAAAGAGACATTGGCAGCGCGGGTTTTTGCCCCCAAAGCGTCGCCAGTTGCGCCAAGGGCCCGGAGGATTGAGCGGCGGTACGCACCGTTGGCCAATCGGCAAACAGAAGAGCCTGATGGCCCAGCATTTTCAGCGGAACATGGCTGTCCACAGATTTTACATACCGGGGAAGTTTTTTCAGGGCCGTGGTTATCGCGTTGGCCGCTTTTATCCATTGTCCGGCGGGTGGTGGATGGGCGGGATTTCTAGCCTGTATGACCACATAAGCCGCTTCATTTTCCGGAAAGTTTTTAATAAATTGTAGATATTGATGAAAAAACTCAACGCGCGGAGAAAACAGCTTGTTTTGATCCGTGGAAATCCGCAAGCGTGTGCAGGCCAGATATATACTGGCTCCGGCCAGTACCAGAGCAATGGCCAGAACAATCCGGGAGTACCGCGTAAGCCGCAATACATTATTTAGAATTATTCGGTGAATTGGACCCATAAATGATCAACACAACAATATATCCACTCTCCGGGAGCGTCAGGTAAGATCCGGGGGCAATGCGGTCCGCGGTTCTAGAGCCTATCCGGGTAATCGCCTAGGCCTTCACCACATTCTTAGCCAGCTCCAAGACGGTATCCCACGCCGCGCCGGGAAATTTTTGCGTGTCGGCCAGCACGTCCCGCATGGCCTCGAGAAACCAGTCGATATCCTGGCGGGTGGCGATCAACGGCGGCAGGAATTTTAGAAATTCCGTGTGATACCCCGCGACCTGAGTTAAAATATGGTGCTTTTTCAACAGCGGAATAACAATCATCTGGCCAAATACCCCATAATTAAGTTTATGCAGCATATCCCAAGCCAGGCGAAGTTTCAGAGAATTTCCCGGGCGGGCAAAATCAATGCCGAACATCAACCCCTTCCCGCGCACTTCCGTCACGAAGGGGCAACTTTTGCCGATTTCCGCCAGGCGAGCCATGGCATAACGCCCCAGTTCATCGGCATTTTCCACCAGCTTATCTTCTTCAATGACCTGAATGCTTGCCAACGCCGCCGCCATCGCCAGATCATTTTGCCCGAATGTATTGGAATGCACCACGCAGCGTTCCAGGGAATTAAATACCGTATCCATAATGCGCGGGCGCGTTACCACCGCCCCCACCGGCACAAATCCGCCGGAGAGTCCCTTGGCTACGCACACAATATCCGGTTCCACTTCCGGCCAATGCTGAAAGCAGAACCATTTTCCGGTCCGGCCCATGCCACATTGCACTTCATCCGCCACCAGCAGCGCACCGGCGTTGCGGCACAGGACCTGGGCGGCGGCGAGGTAGCCATCGGCCACAACTTCGCAGCTTTTACCCTGGATGGGTTCAAGAATAAAAGCCGCCGCATCATTTTTGGCCAGCGCTTTTTCCAGCGCCGCCAAATCATTAAATGGGATCATTTCAGTATGCGGCAGCAAATCCCCAAAGCGCTCGCGAAAGAATTCCGCTCCGTTGAGCGCCAAGGCCCCGGTGGTCAGCCCATGAAAAGCATGTTCGCAATAGATGATTTTCTGCCGTCCGGTGGCGCAGCGCGCGAATTTAATGGCTGTCTCCACCGCTTCCGCGCCGCTGTTGCAAAAGAAAACCCGGCTAAGGCCTTCGGGCATGTGGCGTACCAACGCTGCCGCCGCCAAGCCGCTTAGTATGCTGCAATCCATACGCACAAGATTGGGGCTGTTGGCGTCCAGAGTCTGCCGGAGTACCTGCCGGACTTTAGGATTATTACGCCCCAACATCAGAACGCCCCACCCCGTCAGCAGATCCAGGTATTTGGTGCCCGCGCCATCCCAGAGATAACACCCTTCACCACGGGTATAATTGCGGTCGAACCCAATGGTTTTCAACATTTTAACAAAAGCCGGATTGATATGCTCCGCATGGAGTTCATATTGCGTTCCGCGATGTTGTTCCACCCAACCGATAAAATCTTCATACATGCCAAACATCCTCAAAACCGACCCAAGCCAGCGCAATAATAGATTATACTCCACTTGGCAACGGACGATACCTGACGGCAGCCGCGATAGAGCCTGTTGCCCTGCGGAGCGTAACCGTTCACGAAGATTTGGGCCCACTGGCCGGAAGTCCCGCACCACCATGCGGGTCTTTCCGGCAGCGCAAATTGGAACGATTTGTACCGCTATCAGATCGGCTAATGATTGTAGCCGTGAACGGTTACTCTTTTTTGACAAATGTCATCGATTTTACGTGCCAGTGGCCATTGGCGCTGGTGACGGCAAAAGCGACCCTTGTGCGGCGGCGGCTTTCGCATTCACGCGTTTGCCGTTGATACGGATTTTGCCGTTGGCGGTGGAGGGTGCGGACGTTGCCGGCAAATCGGAACCCAATAATGGATCGCCGATTTTGGTTTCATCCAGCCGGGCTTGGATTCTCTTGGTGTATTCCGGTGAAAGTTCAAAGCCGATAAACTTCCGGCCAAGTTTTTTGGCGGCCACCAAGGTTGATCCACTGCCACCAAAGGGGTCCAGCACAATTTCGCCTTCATTGGAGGAGGCTTTAATAATCCGGCCCAGTAGTTGTTCGGGCATCTGGCAGCCATGCCAACCGGCCCGCTCCCTGAAGGTCCCGCACACGCGTGGAAAGTACCAGACATCTTCACTGGGCTGAAAACGATCGGGAATATCATGCGGGCGTAAAATCCAAGTATCATCAGGCAGGCGGCCATCGGGATTGCCGCGACTATCGCCATAAACCAAAGTGCGTGCTGAAGGCACCCGGATCGCGGGAATATTGAACGTAAAGCGTTGGGGGGTTTTTACAAAGTGGAACAAATGCGTATGGCTGCGGGCAAATTTCAATTTGCACTGCACGCCGAACGTGTAATACCATACCACCCAACTGCGGCAATAAAGTCCCAACTCACGTTGGAAAATAATTTTCAATTCCGCCGCGAAATCATCACCGATGGCCAGCCAGAACGTACCATCAGGTTTAAGCGCCCGTACCACTCCGGCGCCCCAGCGCCGCGTCCAATCCAGATAATCTTCCGCGGCCCGCTTGTCTTCATACACGTCATAATCGTAGCCGATGTTGAAGGGTGGATCGGCAAAAACCAGATCAATGGCCCCCGCAGGGACTTCAGCCAGACCTTCAATACAATCGCGCTGCCGGATTTGATTTAATTCCACAGATTTTCCTCTGGGCAGATTTACCGTGCCGGAATAACAATTCGTTCACCGGCGCGCAGGTCCCGCGGGCTGGGGCCGATGATCCGCCGGTTGGCATCATATATTTTCTTCCACAGTGCGGGAGTGTGATAAAACTTCCGGGAAATGCCGGATAAATCTTCTCCGGCCCGCACCACATAAGTCCGCTCACCGCGCCGAGTCGAAGCACCGGCCCGATGCCGCGCCGCGTAATGCCGCGAAGTTGACGCAAGTGCGCCGCGTCGCGGCAGATGAATTTTCTGACCGATGCGCATTCGGCGCGGATCCAAGCCGGGATTGGCCCGTTCCAAGGCGCGGATCATACGTTCATTGCCATAAATCCGTTGGGAAATTCCCGCCAGCGTATCACCCTTGCGGACAATGTAAACGCCGCCATGTCGTGTCGATCCGCTACGTGGCGCGGACAAAGTAAGCGTTCGGCTGCGATGATGGCGTTTGTGCGCGGTGACACCGGACGAACCTAAACTGCCGCTCTGATTTTGACTGCCGACATTTACCGCCGGTAAATTGAGCGTGGCGTTGCTGTTAGCGTTCGACCCGATTCCACTATTCCCAGCCGTATTACCTGTTTCCGCGATCGGGGTATTAGAGGTGTTAAGTGCTGGAGCAGCGTTGGAATTGCCGCTGGCGGCTGTGAAAGGCGCCGCCGAACCGGCCGTCGGCAAGGCCGCCGTCGTCGTTGGCATGGCCGGAGTCGCCGTGGAATTGGCGGTCTGATCCGACAAGCCGGGCGTGGTACCCGGCGTGGCGGCAGGCATTGAGGTCGCGGGCAGAGAAATCAAACCGGGTTGCGTCTGACTGGGCGCAGTCTGGGCGGGTGGCACCATACTGGATCCCGGCAGTGTCGGGGTTTCTACCAGCGCCGGTTGGGCGCTGGGCAAAGCATTATTCACCACAGTTTGGCGCGATGAATTATGAAAGGCAAAATAAATGATGACCAGTACTACGAGGATCAGTACCGCGACCAGACCGATTTTAGCATCGGTACGCATGGTATACTCCCATACTAAGGTTGCGCACGGCTGGAACTTCCGGAAACCTGTCACATCAGCGCCAGCGGCAACCACGTCCTGACAGGTCCATGGCTAATTTGCCCGCCGCTCCATGCGGCAATGCAATTTCAGCGCCTTCTACATTACACCATTGGAAGTATTCCAACAAGCATTGCGTCCTCTTTCTGCGACCGGCAGCAAAATTCCTTGTCATCGCGCACGGTGGAGTGCGTACCACACCATGGGGCTTGGGAGGCGGCGGCGTGACGCATTACACGGGCCACCTGCCTGTTGGTGAGGTACACCGTTGCAAAGCGGCGATTACTCGGACAAACTTCTCGTTACCGACTAAAATGCCCATTGGTCGGATTGCTTAAGGTTATCGTAGCGGGTGTAATTGCTTTTATGATAAATGATCCCCCCGCAATTCGTTTTGCCAACATTCATTTCCGACGGGATGAGCGTCTCATTCTTAAGGGAATTAACTGGGAACTGCCTGCGGGGGGATGGGGGGCCATTGTCGGGCCTAATGGCAGTGGAAAATCCACTCTGGTGCGGATGGCGGCGGGATATCTCTGGCCGACACACGGAACCGTCGAAGTGCTGGGCCATCGACTTGGCGAATATCCGACCAGTGAATTGCGCCAACACCTGGCCGTCGTGGAAGCTCTGAGCATCTACCCCTTTGATGAAGCCATGACCGCCAGTGAGGTGGTTTGCAGCGGATTTTTCGGTTCCTTGACGCTGGGCTATCAACAGCCTACCGCCGTGCAATGGTCCCGCGTGGCCGCAGTGCTGCAGGATGTGCGTATGGAATCATTTGCCAAGCGGCGATTCTGGACTCTTTCCACCGGCGAACGAATGCGGGTGCTCATTGCCCGCGCTTTGGTACATGAACCGGCGCTGCTGATGCTGGATGAATGTACCTCCGGCCTGGATCTGCCGGCGCAGGAAACCGTGCTGCTATTCCTGGCGCAACTGGCGGAAAAATCCGCACCACCGGCCTTACTTATGATTACACATCATCTGGAGGAGCTCCTGCCGAAGATTCAGCATACGCTGTTATTAAACGGCCAGGGGGAAGTGGTCGCTGCGGGAACGCCGGCGCAAACGCTTACCAGCCGCCTCATGTCGCGCGCGTTTAATTGGCCCATTGCGGTTACGCCGCATAAGCGCCGCCGGTATGCGCACAGTGATGGCTGGCCGCCACCGCATCACCTGCTATAATTCATCATCGTTCCGTTGGTCGGGTCCAATGGGCGTTGATCCTGGCGGCGGCGGAGCCTGAACGAACAGGCCTGACGCATGACATGGTGAAGTGCGTTTTAGCCGTCGGCTTCACATAGGAATTATGAACATGGCAAATATTGAAAAGTTGGTCATCATTGGTTCCGGTCCGGCGGGTTGGACCGCCGCCATTTATGCCGCCCGTGCCAGTCTTAAACCGCTGGTGTTGGCTGGTGATGGTGTCAACCGCGAACGCATGCCCGGCGGGCAACTGATGTTTACCACCGAGGTGGAGAATTTTCCCGGCTTTGCGCATGGTATTGATGGCCAGAAAATGATGGGGGTGCTGCAGCAACAGGCCGAGCGTTTCGGCACACGGGTGTTGCCGAATTATGTCACACGGGTGGATTTCAAAGCGCGGCCCTTTAAAGTGTGGCATGTCAACGATCTTTCGGGTGTTGCGGAAACCGAGGCTCTCACCCATGCGGTGATTGTGGCCACCGGCGCCAGCGCTAATTACGTCGGATTGGAAAGTGAAAAAAAATTTGAAAATAATGGCGTATCGGCTTGTGCGGTATGCGATGGAGCGTTACCAAGGTTTCGGAACAACCCCGTGGTAGTGGTCGGCGGCGGGGATTCCGCGGTCGAAGAGGGCACCTACCTGACCAAATTCGCCAGTATCGTGTATCTGGTGCACCGGCGGGATACTTTGCGGGCCAGTAAGATCATGGCCGAACGGGCCTTATCTAATAACAAAATCAAGCCGGTATGGAATTCGGTAGTGGAGGAAGTGCTGGGCAACGAAGACGCGGGCGTTACCGCAGTACGCGTAAAAAACCTCAAAACCAACGCCACATCTGTTATTGAATGCCGCGGCATGTTTGCCGCCATCGGGCATACTCCTAATACCGCCTTCCTTAAGGATCACCTGACCTTGGATGTCAAGGGGTATGTAACGCTGCCGGACCCCTTTCGGTCTCTGACCAGCGTGGAAGGTGTTTTTGCTGCCGGCGATTGTGCCGATCCGATTTATCGCCAGGCCATTACCGCGGCCGGCATGGGATGCAGGGCGGCGATTGACGCCGAGCGATGGTTGGCGCAACAGGGTATCCATTGACATACAAGGTGACACAATCTCCTGTGGCCTCTCGCCCTCCGGCGGCCAATGCCACGGTGAAATTTGATACCGTTTATGTCGACACGGATCTGCTGGTTATCAGCAAGCCCTCCGGAGTGGTTACGCAACCGGGCTTGGGTCATGTAAAAGATACATTGCTTAATGGATTATTCGCCCAATATGGTCGACAACTGCATCAATTAGGCCCGCGCCGCGATTGGGGGCTCCTGCACCGCCTGGATCGGCAGACCAGCGGCTTGCTGGTCGTGGCGCTGCGGCCAGAAACGTATGACGCCTTACGACGCGATTTTGAACAGCGGCGGCTGGATAAGCAATATCTTGCCATCGTCGCGGGCCAGCCGGATCCCGCACAGGGTGTCGTGCAGGCCCGCTTAAAAGAAATTCATACCACCATAAAAAAGGTGATTATTTCCCGCTCCGGCGAACCAGCCGTCTCCGCCTATCGCGTGCTTAGCGCGACTGCGGCTGCGGCCCTGGTGGAAGTCCGCATTAAAACCGGACGTCTGCATCAGATTCGCGCCCACATGATGTTTCTGGGCACGCCGGTATTAGGCGATGATATCTACATACCGGACGGATTATCCGCAGGAAAATTGCCCCGTGCTCCGCGTTTATGTCTGCACGCCTGGAAGCTGAGATTCCAGCATCCATCCGAAAAACAATGGCGCGAATTTATTCAGCCGCCACCAGCTGATTTCCTCACTGTTCTCCACCGGCTGGCTTTAAACCTGCCGGGACATTAACTTGCGTTTTTCCAGCGTTGTAGTACTGGCCTTCATGGCTGGTTTATTTTACCTGCTTTTGCGGTTTTTATGGATTACGAGTATAATTAAACCTTGGATTTTGTTGATGGATGATGAATACTCAAGGATTTAAACATGGCGCGTAAAAAGAGAAACCATAAACTACGCTGGAGCAGCAAGGCCGCCAATCATGGCCGCAAACCCAGCCGGGGACGCATCAAGGGCTGGAGCGTTAAGAACTACGGCTTGTAATACATGCCTGAAAATCCCGAAAAAAATCAGGATAGGTCTTCTCCACACAAACGGGATTTTCTATCTCAATGCCGGAAATGCGTGTTCCGGCCACGGCAAACGCCATGGCCATACGATGGTCATCATACGTGCTGATGCGAGCCGCGTGCGGCTTGGCGGGAGGTTCAATGGTGATGCTGTCGGAGGTTGTGGTAACAATGGCTCCGAGCTTGCTGAGTTCCTTTTCCAATGCGGCCAGGCGATCCGTCTCTTTTATACGCAGATTACCAACGTTGTAAATGCGAGTTGAGCCTTGGGCAAACAAGGCCACGACCGCCAGCGTCTGAACCATATCCGGGATGGCATTCATATTAACCGTCAGGCCGGTGAGGTTACGACAACCGCAAAGCGTAATGGCGTTGGATTCCATTCTCATGTCTGCTCCCATTTGCCGCAGCACATCGGCAAACAATACATCCCCCTGCAAAGAATCTCGGCCTAATCCGCGGATTGTGACTTGGGAACCCGGTGAGATAGCTGCGGCGGCTAAAAAATAGCTGGCATTACTGGCATCAGGTTCAATGGCGAATGAACGGGCCTGGTATCCACGATCATTTGGAATCGCAATGACACGACCACCGCAGGAAGAATCCGCGCCAGGCGCGGTTCGGCAGGTTACGCCAAATTGCTCCATCATCGCCAAAGTCATCCGCACGTAAGGTTCACTGGTTACCGGCCCGATCAATTCCACCGCTACTGGTTGGCGGGCCAGGGGAGCGGCCATGAGAATTGCAGAAATATACTGACTGCTTTGGCTGGCGGAAAAGCGGCATGTACCGCCAGCCAAACCGCCGCCCACCCGTACGGGTGGAAATTCAGGTTGACCAGCATAATCCACCACTGCGCCAATGGCCCGCAGGGCGTCCACCAGTTCACCGATGGGGCGTTGCCGCATGCGTTCCACGCCATCGAGCAAATATTCTCCTGGCGCGGCGGCACAAATGGCGGCAAGAAAACGGATAGTTGTGCCGGAATTGCCACAAAATAATTGTGCGGTGGCGTTAGGTATTTTCCCGCCAAATCCTGCAATCGTCACGCGTTGCCCCGGCCTGTCAACGGTCAGTGTCAACCCCAGTTTTTCCAGGGCTTCAAGCATTCGCAGCGTGTCTTCCGCAAATAAAACCCCCGCGAGCACACTGGTACCGGAGGCCACCGCCGCCAGCGGCAACGCACGGTTAGTTATGCTTTTACTACCGACAAGGCGCGGCGAAGCCTTAAAAGGCAGCCGCGGCGGCGTGATCGTGATAACGTCCAATGAGCCTTGCGACATAACGCTGAAACACTTCCCGGCTCCTAGCCGTTCAATGGCCTTGTAGTGCCGATATTCTGGGTGGAATCGCTGCTGTCGGAAAAAGTTTTTGTACCGATCCCGCTTGACTCTGTGATCCGGTAATACCATTGACCTGCAAAAGAATGGCCGCCGGACTGCTCTGGGCATTAACGCCGGAAAGTGAAAAATTTGTCGTGCCGGTAACGGCGTTCATGGCTGCGGCGGCGCTGGTCATGGCGCTAAAGGCAGAGAACTTCTGCTTGGGATCTAATAACCCGGCGTTCAGGTATTGCGCCGTGTCGCTCATAAGTAACGACAACGTGTGCATCGCGTTGGCTTTTTGTGCGGCGGTCAAGGTGGCCCCTTGTGCCGCGACGGCCAGATCAGCCGCCAGCTTGCCGGCAATATCCAAATTGTCGGGAACCACATCCTGATACCCCGCAATAGCGCGGGCCAGTGCCCTGGCGGTCAGGTTCGCCGTTCCGGGTGGAACCGGATTCTGCGTAAGGAGCACGGCACACATTTCTTCGGCGGCCAGCGGATCAGCTTCCACGGCTAACGCCTGTTGCACTGATTCTATTGCCTGTTGATAGGCAGGACCAATAGCCAAGAGTTGGTTAAAAATATTCCCCAAGCCTTTGGCTCCCCAATAGCGCACGGCGGGGTTGGGGTTATTTAGCGCCGTCTGCAGCGCGGCCTGCATACTGATGTCCGGAATGGATCCGATGGTGATGGCGGCATTCAATGCGGTCTTTTTATGGGCCAGCAACGGGGCAAAATCATTATTCACCTGCGTTCCGAAATCATAAATAAATTCCGCCGATGGCGGACTGGTCGTGGATTCCAGAGGTTTTAATAGCCGCCGCCGCGCGCGCACCATAGCGCGGGAGTCCACGGCCGAAGACATCTGGTGGGCGTAATAATTAACAAACGCGGCGATGGTAGTTTCATCGGAAGCGGAAGGCGTACCACGACTCGATGGCGGCAGCGCCGGGGCTGCCGCCGCCAGTTGGGTTAGAAATAAACCCGTTGCACCCAATAGGAAAAACAAAACACGATGCCGCTGCTTACTCATAGACTTGTTTCTCCGATGCGATACTGACCGATTAACCCACCGCGTCAATCACCCCGTTACAACCACTTTTCCACCCGTGCCAGCAGACCCTATGATATTGACCGTAACGCGCGCCTGGCATACTGTCAAGATTCCACGGGCGCGTCGCCCGCTGGATAATCGTGCGCCTGCGAATCAGGTATTACCTTGCGGCGGCTTTTATGCGCCGCGACCGGGCGTCTAGCCGCCGCTGTCCTGACTGCGGGTTTTCCCGCTGCCACTCCCGCGGTGTGCATGGCCATAAGTTGATCGCGTAACTGCGCCGCTTCCTCATATTTTTCCCCAGCCACCGCTTTTTTCAGCAGGCGGTTGAGTTCCGCACGCGGATCCGGCGGTAATTGTCGACGAATATCATGGATCATATCCGAGAGAATCAAAGCTTCCGGAGATTCGCCGGCGCCGGGATTGCCATAGATGCCGATGACATTTTTTAAGGTACCCCGGAGATAGGCAATGGCGGTATTGACAAAACCGTCACGCAAGGCGGCACATGCTCTGGCCCGACCTTCCATCATAACAATGTAGGGACGGTACTGCTCAAGAATTTGCCGGTCAAACTGCGTTGGTCCGAACTGATGACACAGGTCTAATACGGCGATATTGTGTCGGGTATCGCGTACCACACCATCATACCGGCCCAGTACGAATAAACTTAAATAGCGGTGATAAAACAAGGACGATTCATCGCGTAGCAAGCGACAGTCCCGCGCCGTAAGTTGAAAATCAGCGTCGCTGCCGCCGGTTGCACGGTGCTTCTTGAGCCGCTGGATTTGAAAATCCAATTCCGAAGCATATCTGTGCGGACGCTTACCATCAGGCCGACCACTAACCTCCATTTGCAGCAGTCCCAAATCCAGACGCAATTGAATCTTAGCTTTGCCATCGCTCCCGCGAATAATCCGGACATTAACTTGTCCAGGTTCAAAACTCCAACCGGAAAGAGCCGCGGATATATCCTTGCTTTCCGGATTCTTTGGTACCCGCCGCATGATGCACCTCTCATTAAAACAAAACCAACCTCATCAACAATCCTAATTATAGCGTAGGCCGCGCCGCCTGCACGCCAAACTTGAGTTTTTTTTACTGATTGCTTGTTTTTGTGCGTCCCAAAACCATTATTCACGGCCGCTTCTCGCCGACTTTGGCATACACCATGCATGAAATTCCATTTCATGCTACATTATTCAATGGTCAGGTGTCGCTAAAATTGAGATTGGATGATGAATCGCCTTCAACTTGCCCGTCGGATCGACCACACGGTTCTCAAACCGGAGTCTGTGGAATCGGACATCCGCGCTGCGGTTGCCGCAGCCTTGGAATACCGTTTTGCGGCGGTGTGTGTTAATGCACGCTGGCTCGGTCAGGTGCGGACCATGCTGGACGCTGGCCAGCGGAATCGCATCGCCGCCGCCGATACGCGGGTGGCCGCGTGCGCGGTGGTGGGTTTTCCCTTTGGAACACAGGATTCTTCGGTCAAGGCTTTCGAAGCGGTACAGTGTGCAAAGGCCGGCGCGGATGAAATTGATATGGTCATTTGGATTCCGGCCCTTTTATCCGGAGACATTGATGCGGCGCGGACGGATGTCCGGGAAGTTGCGGCGGCGGTGAAAACCGCAGTGCCGCATGTCCTGCTGAAAGTGATTCTGGAAACCGCGGTTCTTACGGAATCGCAGATCGCCATGGGATGTCGGGCGGCAATGGAAGGTGGTGCGGATTTTGTCAAAACCAGTACGGGCTTTCATCCGGCGGGTGGGGCCACGGTCCAGGCGGTCCGGTGGTTAAAACAATATTGCGGGAACTTACGCGTGAAGGCTGCGGGGGGTATTCGTGATCTGGCGGCAGCGCAGGCAATGCTGCAAGCGGGAGCGGATCGAATAGGTTGTTCCACCAGCGTTGCGATATTAAATCAAGTACCACAAGAATAGCAAAGGACCTGATGTATGAAGGTATTGGTTACGGGATCGGCAGGATTTATCGCCTCGCGTCTTGCAGTGCGGCTGCTGGAGCGCGGCGATCATGTGGTGGGTCTGGATAATTTCAGTGATTATTACCCATTGGAACATAAGCGCCGCAATCTGGCGGATTTAATATCCCAATCCACCTTTACCTTTATTGAAGGAGATTTGCGGAATGCGGACCTGCTGCTGAATTTGTGCCAACAATACCAACCGGATGCTATTGCCCATATTGGGGCCATGGCCTCGGTGCGGTACAGCGTGACCAATCCTCTGATTTACGCCGCGGTAAATGTACAGGGAACATTGAATCTGCTGGAGGCCGCCCGACAGATCGGCACGCCGCATTGCCTGCTGGCATCCACGGGTTCGGTGTATGGCCAATCCACGCCGGCGCCATTTGCGGAAACCGCGGCGGCGGACCGTCCGTTGGCCCCGTATCCGGCCAGTAAACGGGCCATGGAACTGTTTGCCCACAGTCATCATCACCTTTGGAACTTGCCGGTAACCATCTTAAGATTTTTCAATGTCTATGGCCCACATGGCCGACCCGATATGATGCCGTGGCACTGGTCGCGGCAGATTACCGCCGGCGAGGAACTCACGTTGTTTGCGTCCGGGCATCTCAAACGGGACTGGACGTATATTGATGATATTCTTGATGGTTTTATCGCGGCATTGGATTCGCCGCGGGGATATCGTGTCTACAACCTTGGTTGTGGAAATCCCGTGGAAAATCTTGATTTTGTGCACACCTTGGCGGAAATACTGGGGAAAGAGGCAAAAATCCGCAACGTTCCGGCTCCAGTTTCAGAACCTCCCATCACCTACGCGGATATCTCCAAAGCCCGCCACGAACTGGGATATACGCCTAAAGTACAGGTACGGGAGGGCCTGCGCCGCTTTGTTCAATGGATGCGAAAGATGGACTTGCTTTAGTATTCATGCCAAGTGTACATTATGCCGATAATAAAGGCGATAGCGGTGGCATGGAATGGGTTGGGAGAATCCGGCGGGTAACGGTGAAGCAAAAACGCGGGCACGCGGAAGTTTGCGTATCACAAACGGTGTATGTTTTCGGATCACTTGCCAAGCAGAGCGCATATCCGGACAATATAGACCTCTAAGCAGTTTTCCGGCGCTGTGCCGACAGGATGGTAATAATCATCGGGTGTGGCCGTCAGATTTGGTTTGGACCACCACCGGTGGCGAAAAGAGTTTTGAGATCTATGGCTAACAGTAATAACAACAGTGGCAGCAGCCGCAGTGGAAGTAATGTTACCGGCAAAATGGAAACGATGCTGGGTAAATACATTGTGGACCAGGGCTTCTGCACGCAGGAAGAGTTAGGTGATTGTCTTTCGTTACAAACGGAATTGCAGCGACAGGAAAGTCATCGTTCGTTAACCGATATTCTTGTCGCCAATGGCTACGTTACCCAAACCCAACTGGCGCGGATCAAGGCGGCGGTGGAGGAACAGAAAACTTTCCAGCAGATTCCGGGATATCAGATTATTTCCAAACTCGGCGCCGGCGCCATGGCTACGGTCTTTAAGGCCCGGCAACTCTCCCTGGATCGCATCGTCGCCATCAAAGTTCTGCCGAAGCGTATGAGCGAAAACAAGGAATTCGTTGATCGTTTCTATATGGAGGGTAAGGCGGCGGCAAAATTAAATCATCCCAATATTGTGGCGGCATATGACGTGGGCGAGGCAGGCGGCTATCACTATTTTGTGATGGAATATGTCGCGGGGAAAACGGTTTACGATCACCTCATCGAAACCGGAAAGCCATATCCGGAAAAACAGGCGTTGGAAATCACCATTCAGGTTTGCCGGGCGCTGGTTCACGCCCATCAGAATGGCCTGATTCACCGGGATGTCAAACCCAAGAACATCATGATGACGTCGGAAGGCTTTGCCAAACTGGCCGATATGGGCTTGGCCCGCGAAGCCGAAGACAAGGCGGCGGCGGCGGCCGAAGTGGGTAAGGCCTACGGCACCCCCTATTATATTTCGCCGGAACAGATTCGCGGTCAGTTGAATGTGGATTTCCGCGCGGACATTTATTCGCTGGGCGCCACCATGTACCATATGGTAACCGGGCGTGTTCCGTTTGAGGCCCCGTCTCCGGCGGCGGTCATGCATAAACACTTAAAAGATGATCTGGTACCTCCGGATCACGTTAATCCGGAATTGAGCGCTGGAATATCGGAAATTATTGAAGTAGCCATGGCCAAAGATCCCGCCAAACGTTACGCCTCAACTTCCGACATGCTGGCGGATTTGGAGTCCGTGGCGCGCGGTGAGCCACCCAAAATAGCGCGCCGGGCCTATGATTTGACTACGCTGGCTAAAATTGAGAAAACCGGCACCGCTGCCAAAGCTAATAGTGGCGAGGTGGAAATTGTTGAAGCCGAAGAGGAGCCAACCATTGATCTTGGTACGCGCACCATGCTGCAACGGTTTAAAGACCCTCTGGTGCTGGCTCTTCTGGGATGTTTACTTTTTGCAATATTCATTATTATCTTACTGGAATGGAAAGGCTCATGAGATCGCGTACGGCCTTACTGAATTGAAAAAACCGCAATGTCGGCCTCACGGTTCTACTTATTTATGACGTTGATTGAATTACGGATGCGATGGAATCGGCTCGCGGCGCTGGTGATGGTGCTGGTGTTGGTCGCCCTGACCAGTGTAAACGGCTCCGTTTGCGCCCAGTCGAATGTGGCATTACAAACGACAGTTAATCCGAATACCGGTGTTTACACGCTGCGTAGTATTGCACCGGCATGGAGTTTCACGGGTACTGTTCCACCACCCGTACAGGCCCTCCACCATACCACCGGCAAGGATCGCCTCGGCGCATATAAGCAGGTGTGTTTCCAGTGGCTTTATCACGGTAAACTGGTATCCGGAGCCATTCGCACTTATGTCGTTCGTCCGGTTGCACAGTTTATTCTTACCTTTCAGCAAGCCACAGTGCATCCGCAAATTCCATTTCCAGATTTCATTTCTGAACCGCATGGCCTGCATATTCTCAGCTATCGCAATAAATCCTTCGCACCGCCGCAGTTTTCGGCGGGACAGTCCGGCACACCGTGGCTGCTTTTTGACCGTCATTACAATGCCGCAATTATTTCTCCCGCCCGGCATTTCACGATTATGACCATGCGTGGCAACGGCATAAGCCACGCGCTGGTGCGGTTGAATCAGAATGTTGCCGCCGTACCGGCTAAATTTCAGATTCGCAGCATCATGGTCATAACCCATGGAATTAATCATGCGTATGACGTATGGGGGCCTGCGCTGACGACATTAGGTGGCAAAACGAGGCCCAGTAATGAGGCCGCACCCGTGCTGCGTTATCTGGGCTACTGGACTGATCACGGCGCAACATATTATTACCATTTTAAGCCAAAATTGGGCTATGCCGGCACGGTACTGGCGGAAATCCGTCATTTGCGGGCACGACATATTCCGATTCATTATCTGGAACTGGACAGTTGGTGGTATCGCAAAGATTCCACCAATTATAACGGTAGAAAACTCGGCTCCATGCTGCCGAAATATCGCCATCAGGACTGGGATCAGTTCGGTGGAGTGACACATTATACCGCGAGTCGACATTTGTTCCCTGATGGGTTGGAAGCGTTTGATCGGCAGGCAGGCATGCCGCTGGTGGTACATGGGCGGTGGATCAGCAAGAAAAGTCCGTATCACAAGCGGTATAAAATCATCGGCATAGCACCGGTGCATTTGCGCTATTGGAATCATATTGCAAACTATCTGCATGATAATGGCGTGGAAACGTATTTGCAGGACTGGCAGAGTACCATCGCCCGATATTCCGATTTTTTTTCAAACTTAACCGCCGGTCATGATTTTTACCACAACATGGCCAAGGGCATGGCAGCGCATGGCGTAACGGTCATGTATTGCATGCCGTTGCCGTGTGAATTGCTGGAATCATCGGCAATAAATAATGTCATGGCCACGCGCGTCAGCGATGATATTTTTATCCGTCCGCGATTTTATGACTGCTTGTTTACCTCGCGTCTGGCTGGCGCCCTGGGCCTGTGGCCATGGGATGATGTGTGCATGTCCTGGCGCACGGACAATGTGCTGTTGCAGGATCTTTCAGCGGGGGTGGTGGGCTTCGGCGATCCGATCGGCAAAGAAAATCGCGCCAACCTGATGCGCACCTGCCGCAGCGATGGCGTACTGATCAAGCCGGATGTGCCGATTGTACCCATTGATCGGGCGTATCTGGATGGGGCCTTGCATATTCGCACGCCCGTCATTGCCCGGACATACACCCATCAGGATGGCGTGAAAACGGCGTATGTATTTGCCTTTGCACCCCGGCCGCAGGATAAAAAGGCGGTTACTTTTTCCGCGCATGATATTGGCCTAAAGCGGCCGATGTATGTTTATAATTATTTTACCGGAGCTTGCGTGCGTATCTCCGCGGGACAGAAGTTTACCGGTGCGTTGGGTGCTAATAACGCGGCGTATTACGTTTGCGCCTCGCCCGGAGCGGCTGGTATTGCGTTTATGGGGCAACGCGGGAAATTTGTGGGCACTGGCCGGGCGAGAATACCATCAATGGCCAATCTGCCCGGCGCTTTAATGGCGTCGGTGGCCTTCGCACCGGGAGAGGATGTTGTCACACTGCACGGCTTTGCGCCGTATAAGCCAACGGTTACGGTGCATGGTGGTATGGCGGGGGCGGTGATATATAATCAGGCAACGCAGCACTTTATTGTGCGCGTTTCGCCGTCCATCACCGCACCGTTGCGGGAACTTGACGGCAGCGTGGTGAAAGAAGTCAATGTTATTTTCACACGCGCCGCGGACCGCAAATGATGCGGAAAAGGTTTTAGTCACCAAGCACGGGCTTTTTCCAGCGTCTGCTGAAGCATCTGTACGTCCATTTTTCATCCACCGACAGCCGCAACGCTTGTTCCGGTGGGTTCATGTACAGCCCGACGACATCCCGTAGTTTCTCAATGTGTCAAGCTATTTACGGGACATAATGCTAGCGCTTCGCCAACTGCCTTAGAATTGGTACATCCGCCAGCTCCGGCGCTTGCAGCCAGCGCATCAGCAGTCCGTAAATCAATGCTGCGGTTGGAACCAGCCCCAGCAGTTCGATTACCGCGGCCAGCCAGCGTGGAAGAGAGGTTAACAAGCTACTGCGCTGCATGAGCAGTAAAAACGCCCATCCCACGGCCAGCATAACCACCGCCCCCAATAGCGACTTGCCGGCCATACGGCTGACTTCACCGAGCTTTCCCAACTGAATCCGCCGCCGAAGAATAAATAGTAGAATCGCGCATTGCACCATCGCGGAAATGCTGGTGCTGGCGGCAATTCCGCCTTCCTGCATAAACCAGATCAGCGTTAAATTCAGCGTGATATTCAAGAGTACCATGCCCACCGCAACTTTCATGGGCGTTATGGCATCCCGCCAGGCATAAAATACGCGCACCAGAATCATCTGCATTTCAAACGCCCATATTCCCATGCAGAACCAGCGGGCCGTCCAGACCGCCTGCGCCACATCGGCCGCGTTGACTTGTCCGCCTAAATAAATTGCGGAAATCAGCGGCTGGGCAATCAGGATCATCCCCAGGGTTGTCGGCAGGCTGATAAACAAACTGCGGCGTAATCCCATGCGCAACAGTTCCCCGGTGCGCACCGCATCCTGATTGGCTCCCGCTTCCGACAAGCGCGGAAAAATAACCGTGGCTGTGGCCACGCCAAACACGCCCACCGGCAGCAGATAAATTCTCTGGGCCACCGATAATTTTCCCAATGCTCCCGCCAGCATCGGTACGTGCACCAGAAGGCCCGCGATCGAAAAGGTGGCTCGGCCCCCATGCCCATCGGGTGAAAACCACCATGCGATTTGCGAATCCAGAAATGTGTTGAGCTGCACTGCGGAAAGTCCTAGTATCATCGGGACCATTTTGGTGACGATTTCCCGCACGCCGTCCCCACGCCACGCCCAAGCCCCGCGAAAACGGAAGCCCGTTCGCCGGACCACAAGGGCCAGCAAAATCGCCTGCAGGACGCCCGAAATCAGCACCGCCCCGGCCACCCAGTAAATGCGATCCGTCAAGGCGTAATGCCGCGACCAGATCCAGACTGGAATGGCCGCACCCAAGGTCATCGCTACATTGGTAATAATCGGCGCTGCAGCCTGCGCCGCAAACCGGTCGCATGCGGTAGCTATCGCCGCTAATAGTGCCACCAGACATATCGCAATGGAAAATGGCAGCATGATGGCGATCATGGCGGCCGCCAGATGATTGGCGGGTAAAACGGTATGCGAAAATGTGATCGGCAGCACAATGGCTTCGCCAATGACGGTGATGGTGGTCAGCGTGATCAGAAGTAAGCTGATTACCGATCTCGCCAGTTGATCCGCTGCCGCCTGCCCCCGTTCTTGGCGCATGCGGGTGTAAACCGGAAGAAAAACCGCCGTTAACGCCCCTTCGCCAAAAATTCTCCGAAACAAATTGGGAAACTGAAACCCCATCCAGAAGGCCGACCATGTGGTGCCAACCCCCAGAAAATAGCTGCATGCCTTGTCCCGCAATAATCCAAATATGCGGGATAACAGCGTGAGGCTGGAAAATAAATTGGCGTGTCGGGTCAGGGTCGTGTGTGGCCTGCCCGCAGCGGTGGCGGCATCGCTCATTGCGGCATTGGATTGAAACTCCGGCGATGGCAGTGATTCAGCCATGTCACGCACCACGCTTCGATGCTGATATTGCATCCGAACCTTCCGTCGCGGTGGCGCGCAGCAGCATGTTTCGCAATTCCCCGCACACCGCCCCGGGATCATCGGCGGAAATCACCGCGGAGCTTACCGCGACGGTTGTCACTCCCGCCGCGATGAGTTGCGGCAGATTTCCTATGGAAATGCCGCCGATGGCAACTATCGGCAGTTGAAATTCCCCCGCGATCAATTCGCGAACATATCCCGGTCCGGCCAGCTGCGGCTTTGCCTTGGTGCTAGTGGGAAACATCGGCCCGGCCCCAATATAACTTGCGCCCGCCCGCAGCGCCGCGTGCGCCTGTTGGATATTTTCGGTTGACACACCAATAATCACTTGCGATCCTGCAAGTTTACGGGCCTGTTCGCACGGCATATCTTCCTGCCCCAGGTGAACGCCCGACGCTCCCGCCGCCAGAACAATATCCGTGCGATCATTAATTATCGACAGGCGGCCATATTTGCGGCATTCTTCCGCCACGATGCGTGCCCGCACCAATAATTCCCCGTCATTTAATTCTTTCTCCCGCAATTGCACAACATCCGCACCTCCCCGCAGAATTGCATTGAGCGTTTCACGCCAAGGATGCCGACACAACGATTCCGTCAGCAGAACATGCAGGCCGACACCCGGCATTTTATTCTGCTGCGCCGCTTGCCGCAGGATAGCCTGTTCGATGCTATAGGATTGGTAACGCAGAGACTCCAGCGGCGCTGCCACCGCAGCTGATTCCAGTTTAGCGAGTTCTTCCAGTACACGCAGAGCCTCCGTCAATCGTCTGCCCGCAGCCACAACGATCTGTTCCGGCGTATTGCGAGATAATTCATCACGGGCCTTAATGGTGACACCCACATCACCCGGAGTATCGCGATACAGCACCGCATCATTTCCACCCAGAGATGTTGTGTGGACACAAAGTTCATGGCGAAGGGTTTTGCAGCTACTGGAAAGGACGCCGTCATTAAGCACAAAGCGGCAATAATCTTCCAATGTGCGCAGCGCCTCCCGGGCGCGGTTGAAGTTGGCATCCAGCATTCGCATTGCGGTTCTATTCATCACGTCTGCACCCGCATTACCATTCCGGATTGTGCCTCGAACAGGGCCTGGCATTAATCTTCCGCCGGCGCGGGATCCATCTGCCGCGACTGCCGCTCGGACCAGGGCTTGAATCGCGCGATGCCACGCTTGGAATTGACCACAAAATCGGTGAATTCCCGGACTTCCGGAACGGCCTGTAAGTCCGGCGGCAGCAAGGTGATATTTTTATTCAAGGACAACCCCCGATTATCCCGGAATAATATTTTGAACATCTGCCGAATGGCATTGATGTTGTCACGGGCGATGCCGGAGCGCCGCAATCCCACCGCATTCAATTGCGTCACCATATTAATATCCATGGCAATGCAGAACGGTGGAATATCCACATTATGCGCCGAATTATTACTGATCATCGCCAAGCGACCCACCCGGCAGAATTGATGCACCGCGCACAGGCCCCCAATTATCGCCCGGTCAAATACCTGCACATGGCCGCCCAATACCGCGCTATTAACCAGCGTCACGCCATCGCCCACCCGGCAGTTATGACCAATGTGCGATCCCACCATGAAAAAGCCGTTGGAGCCGATGATCGTATCGCCGCCCGTGCCGCGATGTACGGTAACGTGTTCCCGGAAAATATTGTTTTCGCCAATGATCAACCGGCTGGGCTGATCATGGTATTTCAAATCCTGCGGCGCATCTCCCAGTACCGCCAAGCTATGAACGCTATTGCCCCGCCCCATTTCCAGCGGGCCGATGAGTTTCACCTGCGATGCAATGCCACAATCCGGCCCGATTGTCACCGGGCCTTCAATAACGCTGTAGGCTCCGATCCGAACGGTGGGGTCGATGCGGGCCTGCGGATCAATAATGGCGGTGGGGTGAATCAATGAACGCATCATATTATGCACCTCTGTTGATAGGATATTGTATGTTTGATTGTGTGTGTTGTTGCCGGCTTGCCGCACCCGATGTTACGGTCGGCGTAATTTCCGCCGCGCTGTACCGCAGTTGACGTTTTTTCATCCAGCGCACCGCCAGTAAATCAATAAACGCTCGTATCACCCGGCTGCCAAATTTATACTTGGTCACACCGTGCAGTCGAGGATTGTGGCTCACCGGCACTTCAATAACTTTGTATCCGCGCATCTTCACCAGGGTGGGAAAAAAGCGGTGCATGCCCTTATATAACGTCAGCCCTTCCAAACATTGCCGTTTGTATACTTTTAAGGAACAGGCCGAGTCTTGAATGCTTTCTTCGCTGATCCAATTGCGGATGCCGTTGGCGATTTTGGTTTGAATTAAACGCAGGGCATTGTCGCTGCGTTTTTTTCGCCAGCCATTAACCATATCCACATCCGGCCCCAACATGGCCATGAGGCGCGGAATTTCCCCCGGATCATTTTGCATATCCGCATCCACCGTACCCCAGATTTTTCCGTGGGCGGCGCGGAAACCCGCATCCATGGCCGCGGTCTGCCCGCTATTGTGGGTTAATGACACCACGCGCAGCCACGGGTACACCTTAGCCAGTTCCACAAGTTTTTCGCGCGTGCCATCGGTGCTGCCATCATCGACAATAATCGCCTCAAACCGCAAGTGCAGCGGTATAAATATGTCCCGGATGCGTTCCACCAGGGGCTGGATATTATCCAGTTCATTAAACGCCGGCGCGATGACGGATAATTCGAGGTTGTCCATAACCCATTGCTCCCGGAAAAGTCCGGTTTACTCCAGGCCGGGATGCTTGTCGCCGGAACACGCATTTTATGCGATCTACCGCGCAAAACATCCGTCGGATGGGCAAATCAATCCCACCCGAATCGCCCAAAGTATAACGCTAATGTTACAGAATTGTTGGATAATCAATTCTAATTTGTAGGCTTACCAGAGCACCAGCCTGATATAAACCCTGTTGCCGCCCGCGTCCGTAACTGTTTACCGCACACCGGGGCACCGGAAAACTGGCCCGATAGAGGCCGCGGACGCAGGTGTCATTCCCATAGCGCAGAATTCTCCATAACACCGCGCGCTGCCGATGGCCTACGGCAACCAGCTACCTGCGTCCAATGTCGGTGGGGCTGCACTCCAGCACCGCAACATCCGAGTATTACAACGTATAAGGAAGCCTTGACGTGAATAGTATAACGTTGTATAAATATAGAAGTGGTGACTTTGGCGTGTCCGGCGCAGCCATTCTCCGTGCGTGGCTGGCGCAGCGAAGTTTTGGCCACAGCCCGATGGGCCGCTCTAAAGGAGATTACAACATGCGTCCATTCCTGTGTCGTACCGGCGCCGCCGGTTTGCTTTCCCGCATGCGTTGCGCGATTGCCGTTTTGGCCGCTGCCACGATTCCGGGTCTGGGAATAGCCGGAGCGGCCCACGCCAAGATTCGCGCCGTGGGGGTGGAAAACCAGTATGCCAATGTCATCACGCAAATTGGGGGCAAGTACGTGACGGTTAGCGCCATTGAAAGTGATCCAAATACCGATCCGCACGTTTTCGAGGCCAGCCCATCGGTGGCCACTGCAGTCGCGAATTGCCAATTGGTTGTGCGCAACGGCTTGGGCTATGATTCATGGGTTAGAAATATTTTGGCCGCCGCCCCCAAGGCGAACCGGCAGGTGATCGTCGTGCAGCATTTGCTGCGCTTGCCGGAAAACACACCGAACCCGCACTTATGGTATAAACCACAGACCATGCCGGACGTGGCGCACGCCATCGCCAAGGCGTTATGTAAACTGGAACCCGAGCACACACGCTATTTCCTGCATAATGTTACACGGTTCGATGCCGCACTCAAGCCCTGGTATACGGCCATTGCCAGTTTCAAGCAGCAGTTAGGGGGCACGCCGGTTGCAGTTACCGAGCCGGTGGGGGATTACATGCTGCAAGCAACCGGATGTATTATTAAAACACCATGGAACCTGCAGGCGGCTATCATGAACGGTACCGATCCGGCACCGCAGGATGTCAGCATTCAGAATCGACTGTTTCGTAAGCACAAGGTCAAAGTATTTGTCTATAACCAACAGGTGACCGATCCGCTAACCTCGTCATTCCTGCGCCTGGCCGAGAAGTCGCAAATTCCGGTGGTCGGGGTTTATGAAACCATGCCCACAGGATACAGCTATCAACGTTGGATGCTGGCTGAAGTCAATGCGTTACGTCTAGCCGTAACACGCGGTATCTCCACGACGGTGCTAAAATAGTGTCGCAAGCAAAACCTTCCAGCGCCCCGTATGGGCGCCAAGGGGTTGGAAGGCAGGTGGTTTATGGTATAGTTCCCTGCAGATTGTGTTGCGCACGGCACCAGCATGTTAAAGGTATAATGTTTGACTGTGCAAAAATGTCAGTTAGGCAGCAGATGGGGAAAAATTTCCATGGCCAAACGCGAGGATATACAAATCACAGCCAACGAAAAACAAATGTATTCCAGCCATAACGCAGGGCCAGAATCCGAAAAATCCGCGCCATCCCCCCTTATGACCAAAGCGCTTTCTGATCAGGCTGGCGGACCGGTACTGGCGGTGGAAGACCTGACGGTGCGAATTGGCGCCCGCACACTGCTGCAAGGAGTTACGTTCAGTGTACAACCGGGCGAGTTTTGCGGACTGATCGGCGAGAACGGAGCGGGGAAAACAACGTTACTGCGCAGCCTCATAGGCTTACAACATACACCGCATGGCCGCGTAAGCATCGGCGGACTTGATCCTGCGAAATCGCGTGATTTAGTGGGCTACGTGCCGCAGAAGATAGTTTTTTCTCCGGATCTGCCGCTGCGGGTTTATGACCTGGTGCAACTGGGTTGCGACGGACACCGCCTGGGTCCGCGGTGGTTTTCGCGTCGCCTGCGGGAGCAAGTCGACCGAGCCATCCATGCGGTGGGAGCGGAAAGTTTCGCCTATCAACGGATCGGGGAATTGTCCGGTGGGCAGCAGCAGCGGGCGGTAATCGCCCATGCCATGGCACGCCAGCCCCGCTTGCTGCTTCTCGACGAGCCGCTGGCTAATCTGGATTTTCGTTCCGCCAGCGAATTAGCGCAGTTGCTGGGCCATCTCACCCGGGTCCATGGAATTGCGGTTCTGGTAACGGCCCATGATATGAATCCACTGTTGTCACTTTTGGATCGCATCGTGTACTTGGCTCGGGGCCGCGCCGCCAGCGGCAGTGTTGATGAGGTGGTACAGGCGCAATCTTTAAGTCGGTTGTACGGTTATCCCGTGGCCGTGATCAAATACGGCGGGCGCATTCTGGTACTTCCGAATGTCCAATCACAAGAGCGGGAAGATATCTGTTATCTGGAGGAAAATGACGGGGACGGCGGAGGAAAAGGATAAATGCTGACGTGGATGGCACAGCTTTTACATTGGAGTTTTTTCCATAGCGGGCCGGTGCGAACGGCGCTGCTGGTAGGCAGCAGCGCCGCCGTGGTCAGCGCGGTCATCGGGGTGTTTACCATTTTGCGCGGCCATGCCTTTGCCGGCCATGCGTTAGGCGATGTCAGCAGTGCCGGCGGTTCGGCGTCTTTTTTTCTGGGCATCAGTCCGCTGGCGGGTTTTTTGGGTATCGCCGCCCTCGCGGCGGTGAGTCTGGAATTTCTGGGCGTGCGTAAAGTGCGCGATCAGGATGTGGCTACAGGGATTGTTCTAGGCGCCGGCCTTGGACTTTCCGCATTGTTTCTCTATTTTGACATTACCACCACCAGTACCACCGGAGCGGCCGTGATGGTCATGTTCGGATCCATGTTTGCCCTGCCTTCCAACCTGGTGTGGCCGGCCCTTATCGTGGCCGCATTGGGTTTAGGAACGGTGGCGTTACTGTACCGGCCGCTATTGTTGAGCGTGGCGGATCCGGAGCTTGCTTCCACCCGGGGCATTTCCAACCGGTGGGTGGGGATTCTGCATTTACTGACGCTGGCCGGGGCGGTGGCGCTGGCCGCACTTTGTGTGGGTTCCGTGTTGGCTTCCGCGCTACTGATCGGTCCGACGGCGGCGGCGTTGCGCCTCAGTCGCCGACCGGCGACGGTGATCGTGTGGGCGATAGTACTGGGACTACTGGCGGTATGGGGCGGAATTTGGATGGCCTACGAAAGTTACTACTGGTTTTCGGGGAACGCATGGCCAGTGAGTTTTTTTGTGGTGGCCATTATTTTTACAACGTACCTCCTGAGTGTTCCGTGCGAGTATGTTCTGCGCCGGCGCATGATGGCGGCCGAGCTATCACCAGCCAATGTCAAGAGGTAAACGGTATGTTCGCCAGCTTTATGATCAATACTTGGGTAGCCGCCACGATCATCGCCATTACTGCGGGTATCTTGGGATTTTTCGTGGTTCTGCGACGTTCCGCCTTTGCCGCGCATGTTCTGCCCATGGGTACTTTCCCGGGAGCGGCGGCGGCGCAGTTACTGGGAATTCAGCCCCTTTGGGGCCTGCTGGCTTTTGTGACCATCGGTGTTCTGCTGCTGCAGCAACTCCAGCGACTGGGGCGCAAAGAAGTAGCAGCCGGCTTGGTACTCGTTACGCTCATGGCATCGGGGGCGTTACTCTTGAGTATGACCAACGCCTATGCACCGGCAGTATACTCGCTGCTGTTTGGCGAAGTGTTAGGAGTCTCCGCCGCCGATCTGCTGCCCGTTGCGATTATTTCGACGGTGGTTATGGCCGGTGTGATTGGCCTATATCGCCCGCTGCTGTTGCAATCCGCCTTTCCCGAATTAGCCGTATCACGGGGCGTCAGCGCCGGCATCACCGACCTGCTGTTTCTGACGCTGCTGGGGCTGGTCACGGCCATGGCCCTGCCGGTAGTCGGCACGTTGCTGGTCTTCAGCCTGCTGGTGGCGCCGGCGGCTACGGCCCAGACACTTTTCGCGCACCCCGTGCGGGTTTTAATTTTATCTGTAGCCTTGGCGGTGGGCATGATGTGGTCCGCCATCGCCCTGTCTTTTTTAACCAATTGGCCTATTGGATTTTTTGTGGGTTCCACGGGGGCCGCGCTATTTTCCACCGCGCGGATATTCCGATTTATTCGCAGCCGCTGGAAATTCGGAAGTATGCGCCAATCACCGTCGGCGCCGCAATTCACATCGTCCGCTGACCCGGCGTAGCGCGGAGAATTGCTTACGCATGGGAACGGACGGGGCATGTTTTTTATCGAGAAAGTTCGCCGACCCGTGACGTCGCAGTCTCTATTTTACCCAGTAATCTCAACAATCCGTCCAGAATGGTCATGGGGTGCGGGGGGCAGCCGGGGATGAAGAGGTCAATGGGGACCACACCGGCGGCACCGTTGTTTACTTCGCCGTGGTTGATATAAGGGCCGCCCGACAGGGCGCATGCGCCAACCGCGATGACAATTTTGGGATCGGGCAGGGCGTCAAAGGCAATTCGCAAGGCCTGTTTCATATTGTTTGTTACCGGCCCGGTAATCAGCAGGCCATCGGCATGACGGGGTGAGGCGGCGAATGAAATACCGAAACGCGACAAATCCCAGCCAATGGTGCCTAGTACATTGATATCGGATTCACAACCATTGCACCCGCCGGCACAGACTTGCCGCAGTTGCAGGCTGCGGCCATAAAGCCTGCGTAATTTGCCATCCAGTGCGGCGGCCAATTTTAATTCCTGATCCGTACCGACCACAAGATCCGATGCCTGCCGCACCGTCAGACGATAATCACGCGAATACGTAATCGCCTTCTCCGGGCAGGCGTCGGCACAATCGGTGCAGAACAGGCACCGTCCCAAGTCCAGCTTGATTTTGCCAGCGACAACGGCAAGAGCCTGGGTGGGGCAGGCATCCACACATTGGCGGCAATGCTCGGGGCATTTGGCGGCGTCGAATACAGGTCGCCCACGGAACCGCGCCGGCATTTCCGGCGGCGCGCCATCGGGATAAGGTATCGTGCGATAGCCCTGCGAAAAACGTGTCACCACCGTCTTGATCATCACGTACTCCTTGGTGTATTCGCGTGCGTCATAAATCATGCCCGCAATAGGATAAACTGAAACTCTTGTTACACAGCGGGAAATCGGAAATCTGTTTGCCGCGCACCGCCATGGCCACGCCCATCCAATTATGAAAGGACGGGTCCACGATTTTGTAGTGCTCCAAGCGGCCTTGCGCATCCGTCATGGCAATGTGGCATAATTCTCCGCGCCACGCCTCAACGAGCGCCACCGCAATCGCGTCGGGCTGCAGCGCCGGTACACTGGTGCGCAGGTTACCGCCCGGCAACGCATGGAGCTGTTCGCGGACGAACTCAATGGACTGTTGAACCTCCAGCCAGCGCACGTAGGCCCGTGCAAATACATCACCGCCCTGCCAGGTGGCGACGGGAATATGGCTAAGGCGATACATTCCCCAGGGATGATCACGCCGGACATCCATATCCAGACCGCCGGCGCGGGCCGCCGGTCCGACCAGGCCGAGTTCCACCGCCGTTTCCGCCGGCACAGCGCCAATACCTTCAAAACGCGCCATCACGGATGAGGTTTCCCATAGCAGATTGATCGCGCTGCGGGATTCCCGTTCGGCAATATCGAGCCGCCGCACCAGGTCTTCCGCGCTGGCTGCATCCACATCAAACGCGACCCCGCCGGGCCGCACCAGGCCCCGCCCAAAGCGGTTGCCGCAAACGGCCGCGCTCATATTTAAAAAATCACCCCGGATACGCCCGCAGAATGAGGCGGTGGGCAGAAATCCAACATCATTGGATAACGCTCCCAAATCACCAACATGGTTGGCCAGTCGTTCCAGTTCCAACGCAATAGCGCGAAGGGCCTGCGCGCGGGCACTGATGGAACAGGCCGCCAGCGATTCCAGGTTCTGGGCATATGCGGAGGCGTGACCGATCGTGGTATCGCCGGCGAGCGTTTCGGCGTAATGCAGGCTGCGATTATTCGGGCCGCCACTCAGCGCCCGCTCCACCCCACGATGCTGATAGCCCAGTGCTATTTCCAGATGTAAAATGTTCTCACCATCACACTGAAAACGGAAATGCCCCGGTTCAATAATACCCGCATGGATTGGCCCCACCGCGACTTCGTGAACCTGCCCGCCGCCAATTTCATAAAAGTTCATCACTCCCGGTTGGATGGCCTCTTCCGGCGGGCGGTTCCAGGCGTCTAGTCCAGGCGTATAGCTGCGGTGAAAACGAACCGGCTTAAGCCACGGATGACCGTGCGGCACGATGCCCCATTGCTCGGCGATCTCGCGTTCAAAGAGATGCACCTGCGAACACCGGGGAGTCAAAGAAGGAAAACCGCTCGCCGTTACGGCGGTGGAAGCGAGTTTTAACTTTCCGGCGCGATCATCGGCCAGCAATACGTATAAGCGTAAGGCCCCGCGTTCCTGCCGATGCGGTACGCCAAACAGGGATACCACGCGATTGTTTCGCCGTACCGCCTCTAAAATCGCCGACTGAAACCGTGTAATTTCCAACTCCGGCACCGCCGACCGGGGTAGCGCCAGCCCATTGGTTAATTCCACCATCGGCACGGCAAGCGGCCGATTTGCAGCGTTCGCATTCATTATCGAACTCCCATAAATACAGTGGCCTGCTGGAGCATTCGCGATAGATGATATGGGATATGCACACCCAGCATCAGCACCAGCAAAAGTAACACAATTAAAGGCCAGCGTGTAAACACCATACCGCGCCACGCCAAGGTACTCCGGCCAGACGGAATCTGGCCTTGGGAAATGGATAACACCGTGCGGCCCATACCGATAAACACAATCAGCAGCATAACTAAAAAGAGGCCCGCAACTAAAAACCGACCGGCGTGGATAGAACCATGCAGGATGGTAAATTCGCTGACAAACGGACCAAACGGCGGCGAACCGGTAATCGCCAGAAAGCCCAGCATGAAAATTGTGCCCGACAGTGGCAACCGGTGCATGGCTCCATGCACCTCATCCGTGCTTTTACTGCCAAAGGACCGGTGGATATTGCCCGCGGAGAGAAACAACATGCCTTTGGTCAATCCATTGTTTATCATCTGCAGCAACGCCCCATACAGTGCCGGTCCGCCGATACCAGCACCCAATGCCAAGATTCCCATCTGCTCCACGCTGGAATACGCCAACATCCGTTTAATGTCTTTTTGCCCCAGCATGAACACCGCCGCCACCGCCATGGAAAACAAACCGATCCCGATTAACACACCGCCGGTATATCCGCCAATTCCCGCCGCCTGACAAACACGGTCAATTCGCAGGACCGCCAGAAAAGCGCAGCTGGTCAATCCGCCGGCCAGCAAGGCACCGACCACGCCCGGCGCTTCACCATAAGCATCGGGTTTCCAAGTGTGCATCGGAGCGAGGCCCATTTTGGTGCCGTACCCCACCAACAGCAGCACAAATGCCATTTTCAGCCATAGAATATTGAAGCCGGCGGCATGCAATACCAATTGCGAAAAGACCAGGGAAGGCTGGGCATTCTGCTGGAGCGCGGCATACGCCATGAAAAAGGAACCCATTAATGCAATAGCTATTCCCACCGAACTAATGAGCAGATATTTCCACGTCGCTTCAATGGACAGCCGCGTGCGATTGAAATAAATCATCGGCGCGGTGCTTAACGCGGTGGCTTCCACCGCGATCCACATTAAGCCCAACTGCTGGCTGCATGTTACCAAGGTGGCTCCGGCCAAAAACGCCAGCAGACATGCCACCAGAATGCGATTGGAAAGCTCGGAACGCAAACGCAGATATCCAATGCTGTAGAAAGAACACAGCAGAAATAACAAGCTGATCAGCAACAACGTCAGTTTTCCCGGCGGATCCAGCCCGATCCACCCGTCGAATATGGACGAAACCCCGATCGCCAGAATGGTGATGGTCAGCACAAAATGCGCCACTCCCGCCCCCGCCGCGATCCAGGGACGAAATGAATTTGATCCGACCAACAGTGCCAGGACGGACGCCAGCAAAGGCACAAGTATCAGCGCTATAAGCAGCATAATGTTTTATTCCTTTAATGCGGTCAAGCGCCGCGTATCCATGGATGAAAACGCCTCATTGATGTGGTTGAGAATGATGCTGACCACAAATATCCCGACGAACAAATCCAGCAGAATGCCCAGCTCCACCAGAAATGGCATCGCGGTCAGCAGCAACATGCCGAAGATATAAATTCCATTTTCCAGAATCAAATAGCCGATCACTTGGGTGATAGCCTTGTAACGGGTGGTCAGCAGCAGAAACCCGGTCAACACAGTGGAGAAAGACGCCGGAATGAGCAACGCCGAAGCCTGGGTTCCCGTCGCCGGCAGATTCCGCGCGAAAATGATCGCCATGGCGGTTCCCAGTGCCCCGAAAAGCATGGAAGGCAAAAATCCAATCAGTGGCTGCACTTCGCGCTTGATCTGCGCATCCCGCAGCGCCTTGTGCAGCAACTGCGGTATCAGTAATCCTTTAATCACCAGGGTCATCAGTGCAATAAACACCACCATCACATCCAGTTGTTTTTCCAGCAACAGCGGCAAGAGGCTTAAAATCGCCCCCTGCGCCGCGGCGGCATAAATCAGTGAGCGCATCCGGCTGGCCCCCAGCATGAACAGATTAATCAGCAGAACCAGCCCCAATGGGGTATTAATCAGCCAGTGCATGATTTCACCTCAACATCAAAATAAAACCAAAACCACACAGTAACGATGCCGCCGCCAGCAGTGTTGGCACATGTCGCATCTGCAACCGCGCCATGATGGACTCGACCATTCCAATCACCCCGGCCATGACCGTCAGCTCCAGAGTAAACGCGACCCAATTCAGCGCCTGCAATAGGCTGGTGGGCGCCGCCCATGCGGCTTGGAACGGTACGAGAAAGTGCAGCGTAACGGCGGAAATAATTAATAGTTTCATCGCCGATCCGTAATTGATCAGCCCCAACAGCGGTCCGCTGTGATCCAGCACCATCACCTCATGAATCATGGTTAATTCCAAGTGGGTGTTGGGATCATCGACGGGGATGCGGGCGTTCTCCGCCAGCAGCACAATAAAAAAACCAGCTGCCGCCAGTAATACCGGTGCTTCCGGCCGATGCGCCAGCGGTGAAAGCAGCATCGGGGTGAGGCTTAGTGATCCCGAAAGCCGCACCAGCACCAGCAACCCCAGCAACACCGCCGCCTCGGATAATACCGCGAAGGTCACTTCCCGGGCCGCCCCCATACCCTCAAAAGACGATCCTGTGTCCAGCGCCGCCAAGGTAGTTAAAAATCGCGCCAACCCGAATAGATACACAAACAAAATCAAGTCGCCGGTAAAATGAATTGGCGCGGCAAATGATCCAAAAGGCACCAAAAGGCCGGCCAGAAAGGTGCAAGCCAGTACCGCCGGCGGCGCAAAACGGAAAATCCAGGTCGTTGTGGAACTTATGACCATGCCTTTACGAAATAGTTTCAATAGATCGTAGTAGGGCTGCAGCAGCGGCGGACCTTTGCGGCCCGCAAACCACGCCTTGATTCGATTGATTATGCCGATCAGCAACGGCGGCAGCAGCAGCAGTACAAGTATCTGAATTATCACATTTATGCTTTGAGCCAACATCGGTTTTTCCTTACACCCGCATCGTCAGTGTCGTTTCCCAGTCCCGCAGCCGGGCTTTCATCGGCGGACTACCGCCGCATGATCATCCTGAATACCTCGGCCACCGGAATAAGCGAACACATCAACACAAACAACGCCAATAGAAAATACAGCATATAGTGCTGAATATGACCCTGCTGCGTCCGGCGCGCCGGGGCTACGAAATCTTTGAACTTATGCCACCAGGAAAAGGCCACGCGATCGGTGATTAAAGCGGGAACATGGCTTTCCACCTCTACTTCCCGAACGAACAAGGCGCTGCCAAGCGCGCCATGACGCACCGGACGTAACACCCAGCCCATCAACCCTACCAGCATTTCCGCAAATGACGCGGCGGTGTATTGCATGCGATTGGTGGGACGGACATACCCACATGCCCACGTCGGCATGCGTGGTGCCGCAACAAGCCATCGGCGCACACGAACGCCCGCCATCAAGGCCAGCAGTACCCCCGCCAAGCATACGTTCACCACCGTCAACATCTCCCATGGGACCACGTGCGCCAATTGCGGCCCCACGGCGGCGTTGCCTATCCATCTAGTAGCGGCACGACTTAGTGGTAAGACCACCAGCACCGGTGCGATACCTATTATGGCGCACAAGCCGGCCACAACCGCCATGGGGCCAATCATACTGGCCGGTGACTCATGCACTTTCGCAGCTGGCGCGGCACGTGCTACCCCTAAAAACACCGCGCCGAAAACCTTTACAAAACAAGCCACCGCCAACGCGCCCACCACCGCCAACGCCGCCGCCGCCAACGCCAACGCTGCCCAGCCGCCCGCAGTTACACTGGCCGCCGGAACCAGCAGGCCCAAATATACCAGTAATTCGCTGACAAAACCGTTCAGCGGCGGCAAACCGCAAATAGCCGCCGCACCGAGCATGAATAGTCCGGCACTTAATGGCATCAGCTTGGCCAGTCCGCCCAGGGAATCAATATCTCGCGTATGGGTTGCATACACCACCGACCCTGCGGAAAAAAATAGCAGAGACTTGAACAATCCGTGATTCCACACATGTAAAAGGCACCCCGCTATTCCCAGCACCACCCATACCGGACGGTGCAACGCTATGCCAATCAACGCCAGCCCCAGCCCCATGAGAATAATACCGATATTCTCAATACTGTGATAGGCCAGTAACCGCTTGATATCATGCTGCCCCAGCGCAAATGCAACCCCCAGAACCGCATTGATCGTACCAAGCGTCAAAATCAGCACGCCCCAGACCACCGGCGGGTTGGGCAACAGCGTTAATATCCGCAACAATCCGTAGATTCCTACTTTTAATAGCACGCCCGAGAGCAGTGCCGAAATATGGCTTGGGGCATTGGCGTGGGCGCCGGGCAGCCAGAAATGCAGTGGCATAATCCCGGCCTTAAGCCCAAATCCCAGCAGTGCCAGCAGGAAAATCATGCTGGTTATTCCTACGCCGGCGGCCAGCGGCACCGGTTGCAGCAAAAATGTGCCCGAAGCATGATGCAGCAACGCAAACATCGCCAGTAAAGATAGTGTTCCCAGATGCGTGGCCACAAGATAAATCCACGCCGCCTGCCGACATTCTGGATTTTCATCTTCCGTGGCAATGAGAAAATAGCTCGTCAGAGCCATGATTTCCCAAGCCATCAGAAACGCCCAAGCATCATACGCTAGCGTAACCATGGCCATGGCCGCAACAAACATTCCATAGAGCAGTCGCAGTTGCTGGCCCGTGCCCGGATGATCTCTTTGCCGCCAATAGCCTTCGCCATATACGACCCCGGCGGCCGCCATAAAAAAAATCAATACCAGAAAAAAAGCGGACAGAGAATCCATCCGCAGGTGCAGCATGGTACCCGGAAAAATCCCTGGCAATTCGGTTTTCTCCGATAATCCGGTCCCTAGCGCGTAGAACCCTCCGGATAATCCCAATAATGATCCCATGACCGTCAGCACGGTAGCCGCCCGCTGCCCCCATTCCGTCCATAGTCCCGGTGCCAACCCCGGTACGCCGCTGACGGCAATAAGTAAAACGCCAATTAATACCAATGTTAATGTCATATTTTACACTTTGGAAAACCACTTACAAAATAAATAATCCGCACCCACTAATGGGCGGCTGTCGTCGGTGCCGCCACGGTCGTACCAGGCTGCGTGCTGCCGGAAGTCACAATCTGTGACTCCGCCTTTTCCAATGCCGCCATGATGTCGTCCCGCGCCGCCTGCCGCATGATAATTCCACGGAAAGTCTCATCCCGCAGTACATATCCCAGCCGGGACAGAAGATGTAAATGGGCGCGAATCGTCGGGCTTACAAAAGTAAATAACGTCGTCACCGGCTGTTTATCTATCGCGCCGAACTCAATGGGATGATCAAGGAAGCAAAGGGCCACCAGTGGCCGAGATAAATGCAGCACTATCGGATTACGCACATGCGGTATCGCAATGCCATCGCCAATACCCGTGGACCCCAACGCTTCACGAGCCAACAACACTTGGTATAAAAATTCCCGATCCACCTCTTCCGGCAGCTTCATCACATCCACCACCGAACGTAGCACACTGGGCTTTTCATGCCCGCCAATGCGATAATGAACCCCGCCGGCGCGTAACGCCTCCGTCAGCGATGGCGGTGGTGAATCGCCGCCTTCCGGCTCCTTAAATATCTCCGGAGAAACATTGATTTTCCGGGAAGTCGCCCATTCCAACAATTCTGCGCGATTAAACCGATATTGATCATTGACCTGATAAGCCGGGATTACACCATCCTTGATCCATCGATAAATACTTTTCTCGGAAACACTTAGCAACCGGGCTGCGTCTTTGACTGTCAAATTCACGTACCATAACTCCTTATGACAACGCAACCCATTATTACATTAATGTCCAAAGAAGTCTAGCATGGAGGCAAATTTTCACTTCGTGGGCACATAAGACACAACGCCAGCGGCGGTTTAGCGGGCCATAACGCCGTATTCGCGCAAGTTTGGAGGGTCAAGGCAGTCTGGCCGCGTTTTCCGGGCGGCCACAAATTGAAGATCAAAACATGGGAATCAAAATCCAAAAATAATGCAGTGTCATGGACCGACAAACTCTCCCGATAAAAACGGACACACGCAATCTTCACTTGGAGTTCCAGCGTCTCTTCGTTTACACTTATCGCCATGCAGCAACCGCACTTTCAACGTGTTACAATTATTGGCGTGGGCTTACTGGGTGCATCATTAGGTTTGACGATTAAGCGGCAGGGCGCAGCGCTGCGGGTTATCGGCGTGGGGCGGGCCGAATCCCGGTCTCTGCAAAAGGCCTTGGAAATCGGCGCCATTGATGAGACCACAACAGATCCTCACGCGGGGGTGCGTGACAGTGATCTGGTCGTTCTGGCCGTCAATGTGGGACAATTTGCATCGCTGATGCAGACCATCGCGCGAAGCCTTAAAAGTGGAGCATTGGTAACGGATGTTGGTTCCACCAAACAGCAGGTGCTCAAGTGGGCGGGCCAATGGCTTCCCGATACTGTCGATTTTATCGGTTCGCATCCCATGGCGGGTTCGGAAAAGCGCGGGCCGGACCATGCCCGGGCGGATTTATATCACGATGCCTTGTGCTTGATTTGTCCACCCAAAATTCGTGGGCGCGGGGCCTTCACCGGCAAGCGCGTCGGCGCGGCGCTGGAGAAAATGGAACGGTTCTGGCGGTCTCTTGGGATGCGCACGGCCCAATTGGACGCGCGGACACATGATCAATGGGTGGCGCTGATCAGCCATATCCCCCATGCTGCGGCGTGTATGACAGCTCTGGTGGCTGGTCGCACGCCTGAAGCGGCAGTCGCCATCGCCGGTGGATTCGTGGATATTACGCGTGTGGCTGCGGGTGATCCGGCAATGTGGGCGGATATATTTTTGACCAACCGCCTGGAAATGAATAAAAATTTGCGTATCGCCATACAGACCTTGCGCAAGCTGCAATCCGCCATCCGCCGCTCCGATGTCGCCGCAGTAAAAGATTTTCTCCAGGCGGCCAAGGAGCAGCACGAACTGCTGCTGGCACGCCGTAATGCCCGCTGATGATCTGCCGCTGGTACTATATATGGTGGTGCCCGTTAAACCGGATATTCCTCAGCTTGTATACTACTTCCAATTCCGAGGCCAGTAGTCCTGCTTTAATGCGATCTTGGCTAGCCGCAGCGTTTCTTCCGCTGCGGTGTTGGCGCGGGCCGTGCCATCTTGCAACACCGCTAACAGCTGAGCCGGGTCCTTTTCGTAGATCAGGCGGCGCTGACGCATGGGGTCAATCAATGCCACCAGCACATCCACGAGTTTTTTCTTGCATTCCACATCGCCGATGGCGCCGGCCCGGTATTTTTCCTGAGCTTCCCGCACCCACGCGATATCCGGGTTAAACGTTTCGTGGAAAATCCACAGGGGATTATTTTCCGTGGTGCCGGGATCCGTGGCCTTTTTCCGGTTGGGATCCGTATACATGGACATGACTTTTTTGCGGATGGTATCCGGGTCATCACTTAAAAAAATCGCATTATTCAGGGATTTGCTCATTTTGAGCAACTGCCCGTGCGGGCCGGGACCGCCGATACCAACCAACCGCCGCACGCGCCCCAGCCGTGGCTCAATAATCGGAAACAGTCCCCCGGCCCGCACATAATGTTCATCCGGTGTTTGCGGATCGACACCGCAATAAATCTGATCAAAACGCCGCGCCGTCTCGCGCGTCAGTTCTAGATGGGCCAGTTGATCTTCTCCCACCGGCACCAGGGCGGGGCGAAAAGCCAGAATATCCGCAATTTGGCCGATGGGATAAAGCAGAAAACCAAAGCTGTAACTGTCCCCAAGATTTTTATCACGAATTTCGTCTTTGATCGTGGGGTTACGCATCAACCGGGAAAACGGCACCAACATGCTGAAAAAAAAAGTCAGTTCCGCGATGGCCGGGATTTCCGACTGCACAAAAATGGTGCTTTTCTTGGGATCAATTCCGGCGGCCAGATAATCGGCGGCAATATCCAACACACTCTGGCGGATAGCCGCGGGGTGTTGCGCCCGCGTGGTAAAGGCGTGGACGTTGGCGATGATAAAATAGCAATCAAACTGATCCTGCAGTTGCACGCGATTTTCCAGCGAACCGACAAAATGGCCGAGATGCAGGCGGCCCGTGGGGGTATCGCCGGTAAGAATTCGCGGTTTATCCGAATTCTTGTTGGTATACTGATTCATGAATACTCCACTAAAGACGTGGAAGCATTATGCACGACCGCATCAGATTGTAAACTCTCCGAACGCGCCTCGATAAAGATCATTCCACAATCCAAGTATATCTCATGCGGCCAATAACTGAAGATTATCGAACATTTTAAAATTGAGTGTGAGGGTAGTCTTCAGCGCGTCTTTGTGGCGGGTGTTTATGGCCTTAAGGCTGTCGAGTATGGCGGCCTGAAATAGCTGGTGGGTCGGATAGTAGCGACCATTGAGGCAGTCCTTTTTGATGAATTTCCACAACCGCTCGATCAGGTTGAGATTGGGAGAATAGGGCGGCAGGAACAGCAATCGTATCCCGCGTTTGGCCGCATGGTCCAGAACCATTTTGCAGTGTTGATAACGTGCGTTGTCCAGTACCAAAGTAAGCGTGTCCCCCGGATGCAATACCCGCAGTTTATCGAGTAAATCGCAAACACTCTGGGCATTGATATAGGCGTGATTGACGACACTGACGAACTGATGCGTAACGGCATTGAGCGCGCCCAGAACATTGAGCCGTTGACGGCCGGAGGGAGTCTTGATGAAGGTGCGGCAGAAACACCACACCACCGCCAGGAACGCTCCGTAGACGAAGTGCGCGGCATCGACAAAATAGACTTGACCTTGGCCGGCCAGAGCCTCATTCAGCACAGGATCCAACTCTTTTTTTTAAAATCCGCCTGGCGCATGGGATCGGCTTTCCCAGGTATTGGCGACAGGCGACGCGGTGCCATCCCTAAGCCGCGCATAAATATTCGCACTTGCGTCGGCTTGCGTCGCACCCCGGTCAATTGTGCAATCCGATCCGCAGCTTGCGCCAAACTCCCAGGCGGATGGGCGATGAAGTCGGCCTTGATCACCTCGGCGTGCGGGTCTAATGCCGAAGGCGGCCCCTCACGTCCATCGGCCACCACCGCCGCCAGACCTCCGGACGCGAAGGCGGCCGCGGATTTACGCAACGTATTGGGACTCACATTGGCCAGCCGCGTCGCCTCTAATTGGGTGTGTCCC
>JBMFGW010000011.1:0-6167 GCA_049977145.1 Phycisphaerae bacterium | reverse complement strand
CGCGAAGGCGGCCGCGGATTTACGCAACGTATTGGGACTCACATTGGCCAGCCGCGTCGCCTCTAATTGGGTGTGTCCAAGTCCCCAGAAGTAGATCACGTTGATCCGACGATTGATCGCGTCGGTCTTCTGACAAAACCGCGCCTCGTCGAGCGCTCTTAATTGTGAATCGCTATAGCGTGCCTGAACCATCGAAGCCTCCTTGCGCGAGACATCCTCTTCCCGGACGTTCCGTCGCCCGGTACTACCTATCATCGGATTATGTCTCCATCATCCTACAATAAATCATTCAATTTTTGGCCGTGGGAGGTATAACCATGCCCGCGTGGGCGATGCAAGTGGAAAAACCACCGCCCAAAACTTCCTATATGATGTTATACCCACTTTTCCGGAAAACTTTCCCCTTCGCGGCGGTACCACTCCCTTACGGTCGCGGCTCGGCCTGCCGCCGCGCGTGGTCCGTACGTAAAAAACATCGTGCGCGAACGGTTAGCTTCCGCCGGGGTAACAGAAACCGGTAAGCATTGGCAGCATCGCGAAAAATGTCTTCCCGAGCACCTATAGAGCCACCGTACGGCACGGCGATGTAACGGTTGGTCCACGGGTACAATTTACCGCCACTGCCACCGCCTTCCCGCATGGCGCATCTTTCGCGCCGCACAACGGCACCCCCGGGCAAGGCGATCTCTTCAATCGGCGGACTTCTCCGGTTATGCTTTTAGCAATGAAGACCGATGCACGCGAGTTTCTCTCTCCGGACGGCCCCGTCGCTCGTCGGCTTAAAAATTTTGAACTTCGCCCGCAACAGGTGGAAATGGCCGCCGCAGTCGATGATGCGTTTGAAAATAATCATCATCTGGTGGCGGAAGCGGGTACCGGCGTGGGCAAATCCTTCGCCTATCTGATACCGGCCATTCGGCAGGTTGTGGAGCGGAACCGCCGCGTGGTTATTTCGACCCATACCATCAGTTTGCAGGAACAATTGATTGAAAAGGACATCCCTTTCTTAAGGGCTGTGGGGGGACAGGAATTTTCCGCCGTGCTCTGCAAAGGGCGGGGAAATTATCTTTGCCAACGCCGTCTGGAGCAGTCTTTATCCAAAATGGAAGTGCTGTTTCCGGATATGCGACACCGTGATGATCTGGAAATGATTCAACGCTGGAGCGAAACCACCACCGATGGCTCACTATCTTCCCTGCCGCGCCAGCCCTTATGGCAAACTTGGGATAAGGTGGCCGCGGAACATGGTAACTGCATGGGGCGGCGATGCAAATATTACGATGGATGCTTTTACCAGGCCAGCCGTCGAAGAATTCAACATGGCCAAATATTAATATGCAACCATGCCCTGTTTTTTGCCGATCTGGCCCTGCGCCGCGTCGGTTCGGGCATTCTGCCGCACTATGATCTGGTTGTGCTCGATGAAGCCCACACGATGGAAGCTGTGGCCGCCGACCATCTGGGGCTGAAAGTCTCCGAAGCACAAGTGGAGTATCTGCTGGGTAATCTCTTAAGCGCCCGGCAGGATCGTGGTTTTCTCATGTCCATGGATAAGAATTTGGCGTTGCCCGCGAAAATGTCGGTGGATGCGGCCAGAGCTGAGGCGGCAAAGTTTTTCGAAGGTCTCGCGGAGTGGAAAAAACACAAGGCTCCCTCCAATGGCCGCATCCGGGAGAAAGGCATTGTGCACAACAATCTCTCAACCGCGCTTGACGCATTAGAAAAAGCCCTGCGCATTATTCTTCATGAACTGAGCCGACAGGGTAATTTTGAATTCTCGCAAGTCCGTGACGATCCCACGGACGGGACGCCATCCACCGGCAAACAGCAGCAAATTGAGCGGGATGTTTTTGAGCTTACCAGCTTGGCCAATCGCTGTCATGCGCTATCGGTTTCCGTGCAAGCCCTTCTGGAGCAGGAGCAACCCGACTCGGTTTACTGGATTGAGGAAACCGGCAGAACCTATCGAAAAATAGCGCTGAATTCCAGCCCGGTGGATGTCGCCGCCCATTTGAAGGCTAATTTATTTCAATCCGATCAGATTAAGTCGGTCATTCTGACCAGCGCCACATTGGCGGTGGGGCGGGGTGACAATCAATTACCGACGATCAGGGAACCAAGACCACAAATCAGAAATCAGCAATTAAATGCGGGATTAAAAGAGGGGAATTCCGAATCAACACTTACCAAGCGTCAATCCCCTGCCTCGGATTCCATATCTGATACGTCAAATCTGAAACCTCGCATGTCAGATGCCGCCGCGCCAGTCGACAAAATTCAGTCGCCATTCGCCTTTTTTCGTAAGCGGGTCGGCTTGGATTCCGGCAGAGAAATACAGCTAGGCTCCCCGTTTGATTATCCCAATCAGGCCACACTGTACCTTGAAACCAGCCTGCCGGACCCGGAAGATCCCGCGTTTCTCAATGCGGCTATGGATCGGGCCATGCACTATATCCGCCAAAGCCAGGGGCGGGCATTTATCCTGTTTACTAGTTATGCCGCGTTGGGCAAAGCCTCAAAAATTCTGGCGCCGCAATTATCTGCACTCGGTTATCCGATGCTGGTGCATGGCGGAGAACTCACACGCGGTCAACTTCTAGCGCAGTTCAAGGCTGAGGATCACAGCGTGCTTTTAGGCACTGATTCCTTCTGGCAGGGCGTGGATGTGCCCGGCGAAGCGCTATCCAATGTTATTATCACCCGCCTGCCATTTTCCGTTCCCGACAAACCTATTGTGGAAGCTCGCATTGAAGCTATTAAAGTCGCCGGCGGCCAACCCTTTAAGGAATATTCGATTCCTGAAGCTGTAATAAAATTTCGCCAGGGCTTTGGCCGCCTGATCCGCACTCGGCAGGATAAAGGCATTGTCGTGGTGCTGGACAAACGCATCGTTACCCGCGGCTATGGCCGATCCTTTCTGGAATCACTGCCGCCCTGTCGCGTGGTACGGGTATAGTGGCATCTACCATCATGATTGAGGATGATGCGGCGTACAACAATCTTGACGTTGTTTGACTTGAAAGGTGCTCAATATGGCGGATATATCACGACGTGACTTGATCGCCACGGCCATTATAGCCGGTGCCGCTTTGGCGGGCGGTGCTGACTCCGGTGCTGCTCCGGTACCAGCAGCCAGATTACCGCGCGGTACGCCAGCCAGTGCGAGAGCGAAAACACTTTTTGGCATTGGCTATGAAACCTGGTTTCTCCCCACCGCTCCAGCAGGCGGATGGGGCACCGCGGAGGCCCGCCCCGTGCTGGGAAACTATTCTTCTTTGGATCCGAAGGTGATCCGCCAACACGCCCATTGGATTCACGATGCCGGCATCGACTTTATCCTGATCGACTGGTCGAACAATCTGCTCGGCGGCAACTGGTCCAACGGGTCCGCCAAGGGCATTATCGACAGCACGTTGCGTTTGCTGGCAGAGTATACGCATCTGAAACGCCATCCCAAATTTGCGTTGCTCTTGGGGCTGGATGCCAAGGGGGGTGTTTCCACACCGGAATTTCACGCGCAGATGTTACGCATTGAACAAGAAATTTTGGCTAAGCCAGAATATGCAATGTTCTGGCAGCAATTTGATGGTAAGCCGTTGCTGGCTATCTTTTTGGGTGGGGTATTGTTTACTCCGCCGCCGGCCTATTCCAATCCGCACTTTACAGTGCGCTGGTTCGGTATGGACCATGAAAGTACACTTAATAATTATGGTACGTGGAGTTGGGGTGACCGTGTGCCGATTGTCAATGGCCCGGCAACGCCGATCTTCCCTTTTCAAGACAACAAATTGCAGCCCTGGAAGGCGGGGCCGGGTTGGTCCCTGACGCACAAACCACTACCGAGCTTTGGAGGCTGTATGCCTGATATGGGGGCTTACGCCGCTACGCAGGCGGGCGGCCCCGGCGGTTCACTTGTCAGTCCGCCCTTTACGGTCACGGATCGTGTCATCACGTTCAACTACAGCGGTGTAAATTGGTGGACGTTTGCCCGCCTGCAATTTCCGGGTGGAAAAGTCCCGCCCAGTGAGAATGTTTTTGTTCTGCGGGACGCGGTTACGGGAGAAATATTACGCAGGGCGTTTCCACCGGGCATGGCACTGGTCACCATGCGGCAATGGGACGTTGCGGATTTAATCGGACGACGCGTGACTTTTGAGGCCGTGGCCAGCCCACCGGTGAGCCTTCCGGTAAGCCAATGGTTGGCCTTTGGTGGATTGGCATTTACACATAGCGAACAGATGGCTGCATCGGTGGCTGTGGAAGGCGCTGAGGCCGGTGGGGGCGCATGGTCCAATTACGACGCCCACCGGCGCTGCTCAGGTGCCACACTGGTCTCATTTATGGATGCCGCATTTCGGTACGAACCGGAGGTTGTTATGATTCAGCAATGGAACGAGTTTACGGCTCCGGATATGTACAGCATCGCGGACAGCGACGATATTGAGCCTACCGTAATTCATCGACTGGAAGGCCCGTACTCCGATGGCTGGGGGTTTTATTACCTGGACCTGGTTACCAAACTCATTCGGCAATACCGCCAGGGATTCCGCGTGCCGCAGGTGATGCTCGATACGCGTTATCCGTGACGGCACACCATAACAGTCAACACGCATTGGGGTATCGTGGCGCTGGCACTGAAGTGCATACGCACCAGTTTATAAACGCGTGACAATTTTACAGAATGTATGGTTCTGCAACTTTACGCCAAAAAGAAAAAGCCGGAAGGTCAACTTCCGGCTTTTTTGTAATTTTTCCAGCGGTGGAATCATCTTAACGCTTACTGAACTGATACGCTCTTCGGGCGCCGCGCAGACCGTACTTCTTGCGTTCTTTCATACGGCTGTCGCGGGTGAGGAAACCCCCATCCTGCATGGATTTCCGCAGTGTGGCGTCATATAAGGTCAAGGCCCGCCCCAATCCTTGTAAAATCGCTCCGGACTGACCGGTATGCCCTCCGCCATGTACATTCACCAACACATCCATGGCCCCGGCCAAATTGGCCGACACCAGCGGAGCATGGACCATGGTGCGATCACGTGTTTCCGTAAAATAGGAATCCAAGGCCTTGTCATTGATAACAAATTTTCCCTGACCCGCCACCAGACGCACCCGGGCCACGGACTTCTTGCGGCGGCCTGTGCCCAGATAATACGTTCGGCCGCCAGCGGTAATAATGCCACGGGGCTTTGTCGCCGGTGCTGCGGAGGTTATGGTTTCAGTCATTGGGTTTGCCTCTTCCTTTGTGTTATCCCGAAGCGTCGGGATGCGTTATTGAATTATTCCACTTAAAACTTGAGCACTTCCGGACGTTGGGCCGCGTGCGGGTGTTTGTCACCCTTAAAGCATTTAAGCTTGGTAAACATTTTCACGCCCATGGTGGTCTTGGGAAGCATCCGGCGGACGGCGAGTTCAAAAACCGTTTCGGGGTGCCGTTGCAGCAAATCCTTCAATGATTTCACCTTGTGACCGCCCGGATAATAGCTGTAGTAATCGTATTGCCTCTGATCGGGTTTGCGGCCCGATACTTTAATTTTGCCCGTATTGATGACGATGATGTAATCGCCCACATCCACCGTCGGAGTATAGGTGGGCTTATGTTTTCCCATCAGGCGGGTGGCAATTTTAGTGGCCAGCCGCCCCAGGGTTTGATCCGCAGCGTCTACAATATACCAGCGGTTATCAGTATGTCCCACACGGGCTAATGTGGTACGCCCCGCCGGGGTGGCAATGCGGTGGCGGGTGGGAGTGGCTGTTGTTGTCATAATCTACTCAATATCTACAAGCACTAAACTTACTCGGCGGCGGCTGGGACTCTTACACATACAACCCCGGTATTCCGCCATACCCGAAAGCCCCACAGTATATGCTTTTTCTTTGCGCTGTCAACGCCACATCACCGTGGTTGTTTCCAGGGGGCCTGTGACAGTTTATGCCACGGGTAAGTGTGTGTAGAATTGAAAGCAACTGGATCATGGTGCTGGAGGCGGGGTGTTGTCCCCACTGTGGGTCACGGCAGACGCGTTGGGCGGCGGCCCCAGTTCAGAAGGAGATTCGCGGCCCGGACGGCGTGATTGTACTGACCAAGCAGTGGTGTCCGCGCTATGAACCGCGTCTTCCGCCGGGCGTCGTGAAGTGAATAATGATTGGGTATGAGCAACGTGTGGTCA
>JBMFGW010000010.1:0-56206 GCA_049977145.1 Phycisphaerae bacterium | reverse complement strand
CCACGCCGTGCGGGTTATCAAGGATGCCATTCCATTGTTGCGGGCTGCCCCTGACAACCAACTACCCAAGCTCTACCTTGGTCTGCTGATCCAGATCAGTCGGGGTATTTTGCCGCCAAGAGATGGTCGCATTAACCCGCGCGTTGTCAAAATAAAAATGTCCAACTACCAAAAAAAACGCCCCGAACACTTGGCTCCCCCTCAACCCTCTGTTGCTTTCCAGGAGGATATCGTGATCCTTAAGTAAACCGTATTGGGCCTAGCCCAGATGGACGCTGACCACGCAGTTCTCGGTTTTGCCCGCCGCCCCGCAGTGCTGCCGCTGCACGCAGGCGGTCTGGTTCCCCTTCTTGACGAAACTGGTCTCGTCGAGAATGCCGACGCTCTGCTTGTGCGTGTGCCGCGCCGCCACCAACTGCTGACAACGGTCCCGCATCGCCGACTCGTCCCAGCGATACAGACTCAAAAACTGCTGCAAATCCCGCGGTGGAACCCCGGCGGCGTCCGCTATGGGTTCAAGGCTCTTACGCGGCAAGGGCCCCAACTGACCCTCCACATAAGTGTTGATATGCCGCCGCGCCGTGCAGCGACCGAAACAATCGTCGTACTGGTGCAGATAGTGTGTCAACGCCGGTCGAATTCTCAGAATCGCTTCAGCTTCCATGCCGGGGCTCCTTTCAAAAATACGGCTCCTGAAAGGCTTCATCGGTCAGCCAAGTATATTTTCTTGAGCATTTGTAGCGTTGTAGTACTAGTCGGGGATCAACTCTCTATTATCTCCTGCTCTATCGGGCCGCAGCCCGATCCTGCTCTGCTAATAAAAAAGGCACCCTTTGGGGGTGGCACCGCAACGCAAAAGCCGAACCGGAGCAGTAGAGAGTAGAACAGTAGACCGCAGGTGGGATTGATCGTAATGGCGACAGCCTCCTCTTTTGCTCCAACCATATTTGCTCTACGGCTCAACTGTTCTCTTCCCATCTGCTCTGCTAATAAAAAAGGCACCCTTTGGGGATGCCTTTTTTATTAGCGGGGGCCGGATACGACTAAATCTGCATTGGGCCACGCTATGTGGTGCGCCCATAGGCGTGAGTCTTGATGGGGCCACGGGTTCGGAATCGGATGCTTTTATCAGGGCACTGGAACCGGATGTGATCTATGTCATTGATCGTGGCATCTTCAGTTACAATTCTCTGGAGGCATTGCATAAGCAAGGTTCCCACTACGTTGCACGGCTCAAGGCCAATATAGCCTTTAACGGATGTTCCAGCAAAACTCGCTGGTTTGCAGTGGGATAATGCGCTGTAAAATCAACGAGTTTTGCGTCTTGGCGGCAGTTTCTTTCTCGTGGCCACATGAACGCCACGATGGGGAAGCGCTGCGGGCAAGACGACTTGGGCCTTTTCCAAATACTTTTGTACCGATTCCCGCGGCTGCGGGATGCAATGGCACAAGGGTTTCCCCTTAATAACCATCTGCATCATGCAGAGCGTTTTGAGTTCATCCAGACCCTCCTGCACCGTGGCGTCGATGGCCTGCCACCGCCGGGCCAATTCTTATCGGTTTTTCATCTATTCATATTCGTATCCATGAAAGTATCACTTCACAAAAGTGATACTTCTGTTTGTCCATACTTGAAATTTCCTGCCTGAAAAATGTGACGCGAACCGTCCCATTGAAGGCGTCAAGCCTGTGATTTCCCGTTGTCGCCTCATGCTACGTCCTCGGTAAAGTCCGCCAGTTCAGCCGACAGCGACTTGGCCTTCAACGCCATGCTGAACCGAATATCTTGATGCAGCTTCGGCCAGCAGGCAATTATTGTCCGCAAGCTTTCGTCCGAAACTGCGTCAATTACACCAGGCTGTGTTTGGAATACTGCGTTTTTACTACGCTATTTTCTAAAACATGCTGATATTTTGGCTTATTTGAAGATAGTTCGAATCCTGTCCAAGGCATTGGAGATATATGCCAATAGATAAATAGGCATCCAAACTAATCCTTACGGTACATGGCAACCCACTGTTATTTCAACGATTGCTACAGGTATAAAAAAAGGCGCCCGCTGGCGTAAATACTTCCGGTGCAGCCATATCGTTGGCAAGTCCGACTTGGCGGAGAAAGGTAGAAGCGACGCTCCGCAGCACACCAAGCGATGAACCACGCTTCCACTTTCCTGCCACAAAAAATGGCCCCACCTAACGCTACCGGTGGTGCCAGCAGTTGCCGACAGCATTACAGGGTGGCAGAAAGCCGATTGCACCGTTAGTTTTTTTCATGGGCGCAGGACATCATTAAACTTTTTTTGCCAATCTGTCCGATAAATATCACTACGGGAAGTTTGAACAAGATAAGTGTAATTGCCCCTAAGTAATACCGGATATTGTGTTGCGGGTCGGGGACGTATTATGCGTCCAATGGAGTCAGAAAATATGATGACATTCCTGTGGATTGTGGCCGCCCAGCCGCTGTTATTTGCGGTGATCTTGGAGATCCGTGGCCACCGCAAATCGCTGAAGTTTCGCACCAGGAAAAAACCTGCGCTTCGCCCATCGCTGCCATGTTATTTTCATGGACAAAACGATCCCATTTAAGCTGTACACAAACTTTGAGCACATGATCATCCACAATAACCGGGGCGTGGAAACTCGGTCTTATGCGGCAATGATCGGCACGCTACTCATGAACCTCTATACGCAACAGAACCCCACCACGTATACGGTTACCACTCTTGTTTCCAACAATCAAACGGTAACATTATACTGATAACCGTATGATGGAGTTTTTGCATACCCTGTTGAATCGACTGACCGCCTATCCATGGTGGGTGGTAATACTGGAATTGGCGTTAATCGGCGTGGTGGTATACTGGGTTCTGGAGTTTTTGCGGGGTACACGTGGCGCGCGGTTGATTAAAGGCGTGGCACTATTTTTAATTATTGCGTATACCATCATCAAGTTGGGTGGCAACAAGTTACCGCAGGTCGAATTTCTCTTCAGTCGCCTTCTGGTATTCACCAGTTTCGCCATAGTGGTGGTATTTCAGCCGGAATTACGCCGGGCGCTAATTCGCCTGGGGGAGACCCGTTTTTTTCGCCCTGGCAGTTCCGCTTCACGGCGCTTAATTGACTGCTTATGTCAAAACGCGGAATATTGCGCGCGCAATCGCATAGGCGCTCTAATTGCGGTGGAACGGGAGGTTGGCCTTGGCGCACTGTTGGAACAGGGGACGATTCTCAATGCTGATGCGACTCCAGAATTGTTAAATACCATTTTCTGGCCCGGTTCGATGCTCCATGACATGGGAGTGGTAATCAGGGATGGCCGAATCGCGGCGGCCGGCGTACAGTTTCCACTGGCGGAGGGTATTGAAGTCAGCCCTGAAATGGGGGCACGGCACCGGGCCGCTTTGGGGCTGTCCCAGGAAAGTGATGCCATTATTATTGTCGTCAGCGAAGAAACTGGCATCATCAGCATTGCGGAGCGCGGGCAATTTGTACGTGAACTCACACGCGAACAATTACGTCAACACCTTACTAATGCGTTGCAAAAACCGGAAAATTCCGGCGTTCGGCGTTCCGTTGCATAATATACCGGGTGCACCTGGATTCGACGGTGTGTGCCGTTGGATGATCCGGCGCTCTCGCTGACTGGAAAGAGAAAAAATGTCGCAATCCCAACGTCGAATTCTGGAACGCCTGAAAGTCGTACCGCTGACGCTGCTTTTAACCTTGCTTTTATGGATGTATGCCGACGCGCATCTTACCGCGATCCAGAACAATCTGCCTTTTGAGATCAGCGTGGTAGTGCCCCCCAGTAACACCCATGATATTGTTCAGATCATCAGTCCCATGAACGGAACATTTCACGTCGATATTCAGGGGCCGCGCAATCAGGTGCAGCAGATCAGCGATCAGGCGGAGGGCCGGGCCATCTTCACCCGCGATGATCTCAATAATCTTGCGTATGTGGTGCAGCATCTCGCCAATCTTAAGATCGGAGCAAAAAATTATATCAGCGCCGTGCGGGTGTTTAATGATCTGCCTTATTTCCGCCAGCGCCATGTGACGGTTACCACCGTACGCCCGGCGCTAATCCAACTGGCGGTGGATCAGATGGTCTCCGTCTCCCGCCCCATTGTTTTTACGGCCTTGCGGCAGGTGGCGGCCCGCATTGTGCCGGCGGTGGCCCAAGTGAAGTTGCCCAAAAGTTTGCTCACCAGTATCGGGGGACAAGATCAAATTCGCGTCGAAGCACAGCCGCTGTCGGATCTCACCACACTGCCGCCGCGGACACGCCAGACTATGCAGACGCAGTTGGTGGTGCGTTATCCGGGAGCGGTAAGCTCCCAGGTCAGTGTTACTCCCTCCACAGCGCTGGTGACCTTTACCGTACCATCTGAACCGAGCCATAAACTAAGACTTGGCATTGTTCCAGTCTGGGTGCGGGGTCCTTCCTGGCTGCTGGACCGTTACAGCATTTCCATTCGTCCGGAAACAGTTTCGGCAACGGTGACAGGCTCGCAGCCGGCATTGCTGCGGCTGGGTAAAAAAATGCTCATTGGCAATCTGGCCCCCGTGCGGGATCGTGTGGTGGCATTTTTGAATATCACGTCGGCGATTACCAGCTCCAACAACTGGGTATCGCATCATATCCGTTATACCATGCCTACGGGCATCAGCCTTATGAAAGGACCACGCACCGTGTTGTGTAAAATCGTCTACCGCCCTCCCATTGTGCCGACCACAACACAACCGGCCTCAGCGCCCGGCAGCCCCTAATCCCCAAGAAGATCAGGATTGATTGCCGCTTTATGCTTTCACACGTTGACAGCGGGACCGGCAATCCGCTACCATCTCTATTGTATGAAAGGTGATGGAGTTCACCTGAACCGTTCCGTTTTTTTTCGGAACTGATGACTCCTGGCGGACTGATTCGCCGGGAAGGATTTTAACCTCGGTGGAAATGTCCCATCGGGGTTTTTGTGTTTTCAGGTGTACAAAAGGAATCGTGGCGTGAAAAAAGCGGTATTGATATGGATATCCATCGGAGTGTTTGGTTTTTTCGGTGCCATGACGCGGTATGGCATCGCCCGGCTCTTCGGTCGCGTTTCCGCACTTTTCCCCTTTGGAACATTTTTCATCAATATCACCGGATGTTTCTTTCTCGGATGGTTTCTGACTTGGGCGCAGCCACGATTGAATATTCCGGATCCGATTCGGTTGGGCATTGCCGTTGGTTTTGTTGGCGCCTATACGACGTTTTCAACGTATATGTTTGAGTCGGATCGGATGTTAAGTGAAGGACAGGCCATTCGCGGGTTGCTATACATTCTCGGCAGCGTAATGATTGGGATTATAGCGGTGCGACTGGGTGTGGTGCTTGGGCAGCGAATGAGCTAGCCTGTAACATGATGGAGTATGATATGATTGGTGAAAAGGTTCTTCTGCGGCTGTATATGCGAAGTGCGGAGCTTTATCATTTTGCACCGGCGTATGAGCGCGTCGTCCAGCAGGCAGCGCAGCATAAGCTGGCGGGTGTGACGGTATTGCGGGGAATCATGGGGCTTGGTTCCCGCGGTTTAGTGCGCCATTCCGAGTTCAAACTCGTGGGCGATTCTCCGATTATTGTGGAATGCGTAGACGACGGAGATAAACTTATCACCTTTTTACAGGATATTACACAAAAACTGCTCCATCATGGCTTGGTCACGCTGGAGCGGGCGGGGGTTGTGATGTACCGTTCCGGAACACCGGAAGCACACAATCAAATGCGGCTTTTAAGTAGTGTTAAACCATTAAGCACATTGCCTGATATACAAGGGGTATTGAACATGCACACTGATTTCACCGGCGTTTTGTTGCGGATTTTTATTGGTGAATCCGACACCTTTGAGCACAAGCCGCTCCATGAAGCCATTGTTACCAAAGCTCGTCAACTGGGCATCAGCGGTGCCACCGTTTTGCAGGGGTCGATGGGGTTCGGCGCCAACACTGTCATTCATAATGATCGGGTGTTGGTGATGTCTTCGGATCTTCCGCTGGTCATTGAGATTGTGGAGACCCGCGAGAAAATAGAACAGTTGTTGCCGCTGCTTGATGATATGGTAAAAGGTGGCATGATCACGATGGAGGATGTCCGCGTTATCGCCTATCGCCATAACCCCGCGGCAACTGAAAAAAAGGCCATATCGTAGCAGTCCCGGTCTTGATTATAGATGGTTCGCGCCAGCCCTGTGGCCGCCAGGCGGGGGAGGCCTTGTGATCTCATCGAATACATTGGTAAATGTCTCCATTTGTTGCAGAAGTCGCATAGCCATTTCGTCCACGGCTTTCTGCGCTTCAGGTGATAATGGACCGTAACTGTTCATGAATCGGGCCTGCAGATCAAAGATCACATCACCAGCTTCTATCAGCGCGGTGCGAAAAGCCCACAGCGCACTAATTTGCGGCGGAGGGATGACAATGTCATTCGCCTGCAGAATCGCCACCATCGTCGCGCGCAATTCTAGCAGTTGCCGATGCAATGCGGCAATCTGTTCCGGCGTGGCATCCGAGGCATAGTTTCGCAGCGGTGACGGCGGAACACAGGGTTCAGTGCGCCAGAGTGCTTCGGTCAGCATGTCATCAACATACTGGCATGTGGCCAACAATTTGCGTTGATGATTTTCATTAAACTCCGGCATTATCAAAACCCCACCTGTTTATATGAACCGATTAATGATCAGAATTGCCAGCAGCACCAGGAAGACCCAGGCTGCATAAGCATTGACCACACCGGGCTTATGGATTTTCGCCAGGAGTTTGGCCGCATAGTTTACTGCGGCCACTAATGGCCGGAGAAACAGTCGATCCACAATATAGCCGTCATCCCGCTGTTTGGTAATGGCGGTACGAAAATGCCCCGCCACCGCGGTGCTGGAATCTTCCCGGATAGCCGGGCCGAAAATTGAGCGAAATATCACGCGTACCGGGTTAGAAAAACCGGTGGCACTGTAGGTCATATCCGGTGCCAGGCGGCGCAGGCCACCGGCCCATGGTTCCGAGATCGTAATGGTTCGTCGCCGTGTTCCCCAGCGCACGAATAGCCAAGTAATGAAAATAATCAATGCTAATACGCCCGCCATATAGAATGTGGACATAGCATACACAACAGGATTGCTCTTGACCCCCTGATGCAATACCACCAGGCCGCGCGCCGGAATTATATTACGTCCAACGTCTGCTCCAATGTGAGCAAAGTCATGCATAAACCCGGGAGAAAAGTGTTTATTACCGTGCGGATGCGAGAAAAACGGTGGAACCAGCGCGGTGGTCGCAAGATTGGCGGCCAGAGGTTTCATGGCCCGATTGATTGCAGGAATTACCCACGTTGGGCCGATCCCCAGAAGAATGCAGGCAAGCGCCAGGATAGCCATGGATATTCGCGCGGATTTTGCCGGTTCCAAGGCGCGAGAGGCCTTTTCACTATGGGCCGGCCCCAAGAAACTCATGGCAAAGGCCTTGACAAAACAGGTCACCGCCAACGCCGCCGTCAGGGCCAGCCCGGCACCGCACAGCGCAAAGACTACACGACTGAAATGCGAAGTAAACTCTTCGCTGCGAAGAATGGTTTGCAACGTCAACCATTCACTGACAAAACCATTGAGCGGTGGCAATGCCGCAATAGCCAAAGCGCCGACCAGAAATAGCGCCGCGAGCATGGGCATGCGTTTAAGCAATCCGCCCAACTGATTCATATCCCGGGTTCCGGTTTGCTGATCAATCGCACCGGCACCGATAAATAGCAACGTCTTATACGCACTGTGGTTAATCATGTGATACATCGCCACGACATACGCTATAGCCGCCAGCACGGGCAGATGATTAGCGGTGAATACCATCCCCATGCCCACGTTGGCGGCGATAATTCCAAGATTTTCTGTGGAGCTGTGCGCCAACATTTTCTTCATATCATTGTCGATGGTCGCATATAGAATTCCGATAAGCGCTGACAACGCCCCAACAATCAACACTACCAGCCCTGGCCCGGGAGATGTTGACGGCAAAATAATTGCATCAAATCGCACAATTCCATAAATACCAAAATTCAGCAGGCAACCGGAAAGGATCGCCGACATATTCGCCGGTGCCACCGGGTGAGCCTGCGGCAACCAGGAACTTAATGGAATTAATCCAGCCTTCACCGCAAACCCGAAAAATACAATAAGGAATATCACCCAGCGCAACGCCGATGAAATGTGCACCATCGATGCGTGTAAAGCACCGAATCCGGTGTGCCCCCCCGCTAACGCCACCATCCACAACAGCCCGACAGTTGCAGTGATAATTCCGGCTTCATTCATGGCTAGAAAAAGATAGCTAGCCCGGCGATTATCATCCTGCCGATGTTCCAGTGTAATGGGAAACGTAGCGAGTCCGGACATAATTCGCCAGGCCAATAGAAAGGTAATTACATCGCCCGCCGCCAAAAGCAGTGCACAGACTGCAAACAAAAGATGAAAGAAAATACTGAAGCTCCGCGAATCATAATGCGCCAGGTACCGGCGCATATAGCCGTCCGAGAACCAATACGCCGGAAGAAACGAAATACCCAACGCCAGCATAAAAAACGCTGATACGCTGTCCACACGCAATCGTAGCATCCCCAACACCGGCAAATTCCAAAGATCAACACCGATGCTCTGGTGGCCTGTCAGAATGATTGCCGCAGCAATCAACAGTGCGAAAGCAGCGGAAGTGCCGCAAATCGCCAGTATTCTTCCCGTCCATGGCGCTGGTGCCAACGCGGATATAACCGCGCCCGCCACTGACAGCAGAAGGACTAAAAGAAAAAAGAACTCGGCCATGTTCATGAAACACCCTCCGGAATTGAGACCGTTGCATCGGATTGCGCCTGCTGCACACGGCCCGTAAGCAGCAGTAATCCATGGAGAATTGCCAACGGGGGCGGCGGGCATCCGGGCACTTGAACATCCACGGGAATTACGTTGGATACCGCTCCCACGGACATAAAGCTGGGGGCAAAGACACATCCCGAAATAGCGCAATTACCCACTGCGATCACCCATTTGGGGCCGGGCATGGCATCATAGGTTTTCTTTAATGCCAATCGCATGTGGCTGGTAACCGGGCCGGTGACCATCAATACGTCGGCGTGACGCGGCGTGGGCGTAATAAAAAATCCCAGTTTGTGCATGTTGTAATACGGTTTGGCAAGCTGTTTAATTTCCTGCATCACGGCATCACAGGAACCGGAATCCACCAGCCGAATATGCAGTGATTTTTTAAACGGCGACGGAGTTCTCGACGCAGCAGCACCGCCTCTCACCGCCCAGGTAAAATCATTTTGCCATTTCATTGCTGCATCACCGCGTGCGCACGCCATGCAATGTATACAACGCGACACATTTACCTCCACATGACACTCTTGGGCGGTGAGAGCCTGCGTGGGGCATTGAATGGCGGCATGAGCAGCATTTTGACTACTGCCAAACTCTGTTGCAATGGGCCGTCCAGGTGTAATGCCGACACCCTCGTCCGCGTGGCGCGGGAAGCTGGTTGTTCGTACCCGTGAACCGGCACCTTTGAGAAACCATCCAAACATCTCTGGTACTCCAAACGCACTACGGCGTAGTTTTTAACGATCCGATTCTGCGATAGATAGGCCAAAACTGGCCATCATGATCGGAAAATCTTGGAACGCGAAGTTTTCAGCCGCCAAATGAAATCCATGCCAATTCGTAAACGATGGCGTAGTCATTTGCAGCCTTGCCACCTTGCCATCTTCGGCTGTTCGCACATAGTGAAAGTCAGCGCCCTTGGGCGCCTCCACCGCAGCGAGCGTCTCTCCAGCAGGTACCGCATTCACCGGTTTCATTACAGCTCCACCTGGCAGCATAAACGCCGCACGCTGAATCAACTCGGCAGCGGAAAACACCTCCGCGAATAGTATGCGGATACGCGCATACCCATCGCCTTCGCTTTCTAAGGCCTCGGCTTGTGGCGGGCAATGGCGATAAAATCCATACGGTGCGTGAACCCGCAAATCCGTTTTGAAACCTGACGCGCGGGCAACGGGGCCAACGAGTCCGAGCCGCTGGGCGTTGATGTTGGGAACCACACCAACACCTTCAAATCGGTCCAGAAAACTACTGGTAAATTGCAGCCGTTCGTAGAGTCGTTGCGCATCGTGCGTTAACTCGGAGATCCGTGTCGTAAGTACAGTAAGTTCGGATTCAGAGAAATCACGCGTCACTCCCCCCGGGGTAATAATTCCATAAAGATATCGGTGGCCAGCCCATTGCGCACTCAAGCGCAACGCTTCTTCTTCCATGATGTCGATATCCGCAGATGGTACAATCATGCCCGTGGAATGGCAGATATCGGAAAGCAACCCAAAATGATGGCGAATGCGTTCAAGCTCCGCCGCAATCATCCGCAGTGCTTCGGCGCGCGGCGGAATGGTAACCTGCGCAATGGATTCAATGGCGCGACAAAAGGCGGTAGCGTGCGCCACCGCCGATGTACCGGAAAATCGCTCCACCATCAGCAGCACATCACGGACGCTGCATTTTTCCGCAAGTTTTTCCACCCCGCGATACTTAAAAAAGAACCGCGGAATCATTCGCACCACATCTTCACCAACGGTTTCCAGAAAAAACTGTGCCGACTCCGCATAATCAGAGTAGACCGGGCCGATGGGCATAACGAAAGCCCCCGATGTATGAAGTATTTTTTCCGGACGCCATTGCGGATCAATCTCTTTTTCTACCAGTGGCTTAAAAGCGTCAAATTCCGGCCGCATCGGGTTGATACCTTCCGGCCATTCCTCATGGAGTACAAAATCACCGAGTTTGGGGTGCCCGGTAAAAACCAGACCGTAAAGGTCCTCGGCTTGCCGCTCATGCCAGTCAATGGCGTGAACCAGTTCACTGACGGAAGGAACTTCTCTGGCGTTGGGGGCAAGTCGAACCGATAATTTTATCCATGGACCATTATCCGGCTTATAAAACCAATAATCTAATTGATCGCCCGGCTCCATCACCTGCACTACCAAGGCAGCAAAGCGATATTTCCGCTGCTCCACCAGCCACGCCACCACGCCGGGAAGTGCGGCAGCGCGGCAAACCGCCGCAAGCAGAAGGCCGGATTCCAATTCAGCAATACTCGACACCATGTCCCCCAAATCCTCGCGCATGGCCACAATCACGCGTGCTGCAACCTGTTCGTGTGGTAAATTCATGGCATGGAGCCTCCTAACGATGTGGTCGCAGCGGCTAGCCAGTGGGTCAGCGGTGCGGGGATATACCACCCCAGTACTATTACCGGTGCCGCCGCAATTAATAGTGCGAGAATACAACTTCGAGGAATAGTGATATTCTCCAACTCAGCATTCGTCTCTTTCGCACCGGCTTTGCCAAGCACCATGCGAAACAGATGATACGTGATGGCACAAAAGGAAATAATCATAAAGCAGGCCAGCACAATTGCGACCCATACCTGCGGGCTGGCCAAACCCGCCTTCAGAATGGCCAGTTCGCTGAGAAATATTGCAAACGGCGGAGCGCCAGCCACCGCCAGTCCTGCGGCCATCATAGTAGCACCAATCCAGGGAGATCGGCTTAACACTCCGCGTACTTCGCCTATACGTAATTTTCCCACCAGCATGAACATGATTCCGGCGGCATAAAATACCAGCGGCTTGGTCACGCTGTGGCTGACAATCTGCCATATTGCCGCGTGGTGGGCGGCAGTTGACGATATCGCTCCGGCGGTCAAAATGATGCCCGCGTTCTCAATTGTGGAGTACGCAAATAATCGTTTGTATTCATGCGTTTGCAGAATCAGTAGCGCTGCGCCACCTGCAGACACAAGTCCGAACAATATCAGCCATTGATCCACCCGCACACCCGGTGCCAGATGAACCGCAGCCGCAATACGCAACAGCACGTAAGGAATCGCCGCACTTTCCAGAATGGATAGCATTGCACAAACTGGAAATGGTGCCCGACTATACGTATCTGGAAGCCACGCATGAAATGGTATCAGTGCGGCCTTGGTGCCAAAGCCGATCAAAATAAGCAGAAATGCAATATTCAAAATTGCGGGGGATAATTTAGGGGCCGAAGCCCGCAATTGTCCCCATGTGAACATCGTAAACCCGGCCCGACTTTGGGCCCAATACAACAGCAGAATTCCCAGAATGGCGATCGCCGCGCCCAGTGTGGTCAACAGTGCATATTTCCATCCGGCTTCCAGCGCCGCCGGCGTTCGCTCAAAGCTCACCAGGAAAACGGAAAATAGCGTCGTGAGCGTCAACGCCAGCCATACCAGCGCAATTTCCCGCAACAGTGGCACAGCATACAAGGCGATGAGGAATAAGTTAAACCAGACCAGATAGCGACGTTTTCGACCGGGAGGAGAATTGTGTTGGCTTAAAAAGCCAATCGAAAATATCAGGGCGGTTAAGGCCCCCACTGCCTCCAGCAGCAGTATCAAGGCTCCAAAGGCATTGGCTCCAAGCCAGTGCGGAACTGCAATTACCGCCGCGCCATCCGAAGCGTGCCCCACTAGAACGGCCGCGATAATCACATCGGCCGCCGCAGCCAAAGCTGAAATCCAGCCCGCCACAGCCAAGGGTGTGCCAAAAGCGGCAACCACCAAGGCCAGCAGCGGCAATATTAAAACCAGCCAGACTATCACGGCCATCAATCCTCCACGAGTTCAGATAAAGTGCCGACCTCGGTACTGCCGGAAAGCCGATGTATCTGCGTGCTTAATACGCCCAGTGTTAAAACCACCATCAATACATCAAAGGCTGCCGCCAACTCTCCAATAAGCGGAAAATTGGGGGCAATGGCAATACCCGCAAAAAAGGCACCGTTTTCAATGGCCAGCAGACTTAGCATCTGCGGCAACGCCTCCCGCCGTACCGTGATGGTGTAAATAGCGATCAATACAGCAGCGAATCCGATTGGCAAATTGGCATGGACAACGCGCGAAGCATGGTACATCATCGGTCCGGTAATGTAATAAGCCACGACCGTCAACGCCAGAGCAATCAACAGCGACATTGGTACGTTAATGACTTGTTGCAATTCGCGACGGGCAATCATGGCGTGGTGGGCGGTGCGCCGCAACAGAAAGGGGATCAGTAAGACTTTGGCAGCTATCGCAATGGCTGCCACAATCCATAGATCAGTGCTGTGATAGTCAATACCTAAAAGTACCGCCGATACCGCCAGAAGTAATGATTGAATTACATATATGCGCAGACATCCCACCACTTGTGCCGCCGCGATAAGTCCAAAACTGCACAGCAAGAAAAAACCCGCCGTCAGCAGAACCAGTTCATGAATCCATGCAACTTTATCCGGAGTCATCGCCATTTCCTTCCCGGTTAAGCCGCCATCATTCGCGTGAGCACCGCGGCCACCGCCACCACAAACGCCAATCCTAAAAAGGCCGTGATTCGGAAAAGCCGCAATTTTGCCAGCGAGCTTTCCACGACCACAATGAGTCCTACCGCAATCAGGATTTTGATGAATATCAGCGGAATCGCCAATAGCACATCGTTTAAAGCCGTACCGGAAGCCAACCCCCACGGCGCAATAAGTACGTTGAGAAAAATGCACAGAAGCACGAAAAATTTCATGCTTCCCGCCCATTTCATCAGGGCGGCACCGGATCCGGAATATTCTAAAGATTTGGATTCATCAATCATTGCGAGTTCAAAATGCCCCGAAGGATTATCCACCGGAATTTTTCCGGTCTCCGCCAGAATCAGCATGAAAAAAGCCACCGCCACGAGAATATGCGCCGGATCAAAGAAATTTGATTGTGGATGCACCCATTTTTGTTGCACAATGTATGGAATGGTCGAATTGGCCACAAAACAAACGGTAAAAAATACCACCATGAACACCGGCTCTGCCAGAAAGCCGACCATACGCGTGCGGCTGGCTCCCATGGCACCGTAAGGGTTGGCAGTATCCACGGCGGCAATAGTCGCAAAAAAGCCGCCCAGTGCCAGAACAAAACCGCCGCCGATCATATCCCCCATAAAGGCAAAAAACAGCGGGTAGCTGGTGAGCACCGGTATCAACATTGTTACCAGAATCGGTGCCGCGAAGCAGACATACGGCGTGGCCCGGAATATCCAGGTACTTTCACTGGACAGTATCTGATCTTTGTGGAATAGTTTCCATATATCGCGATACACCTGAAAGATACTGGGGCCTTTTTTGCTGGCCACGCGTTCCTTGAGCCGATTTAAAATACCCACCGCCAGCGGTGATAAAAACATCACCACTGCGATCTGGATGAGATTGAACAAGAGCATCCGCGCCATATCGCCGCTATCCTACCTCATCTGCCCGCAGTAGCCGGAATTTTAAATGGATTCTTGAATACCGCCTCGGATCCCAACTCCAGTTCAATTTCCAGCAGACGGTTATATTTCGCCACCCGTTCGCTGCGGCACGGGGCACCGGTTTTAATTTGTCCGCCCCCCATAGCTACGGCAAAGTCCGCTATAAATGCATCTTCCGTTTCACCCGAGCGGTGGGAGATAACAAAATTCCAGCCAGCTTTTCGACATAGCTCAACCGCCTCAATGGTCTGGGTAACGGTGCCAATTTGATTCAGTTTAATAAGCACCGCATTAGTAGCCTTGGTGTCAATACCGCGCTGGATAAATTTGGTGTTGGTCACATAAATGTCGTCGCCGACAATCTGTATTTTTGAACCCAACGCCGCAGTGTGGGCCTGGAAGCCCTGCCAATCCGTTTCCGCAAATCCATCTTCAATTGAAACCAGTGGATACTTTCGGACCCAAAGCTCATACAATTGGCACATTTCTTCGGAGGTACGCCGCCCCTGACCCGATCGGCTCAGGTCATACTCCCCCTTAACATAAAAGGAGCTGGCCGCCGGATCAATGGCAATTGCCACATCTCTTCCCGGTTCGTACCCGGCTTGCGTGATCGCCTCCACAAGTAATTCACATGCTTCTTCGTTGCTCTTAAGATTTGGCGCAAAGCCCCCCTCATCACCCACGGCCGTAGCATACCCGCGATTACGCACTATGCTGGCCAAGCAATGGTAGGTTTCCGCACTATAGCGTAACGCCTCGGCGAAGTTCGGTGCCCCGAGCGGAACAATCATATATTCCTGAAAATCCACGCTATTGGCAGCATGTTTTCCGCCATTGAGCACATTCATCATCGGCACTGGCAGCTTACAGGCCGCAGCACCGCCGAGATACCGGTACAGCGATTGACCTGATTCCGCGGCGGCCGCCCTTGCGGTGGCCATTGACACACCCAGCACGGCATTGGCCCCCAAGTTGCCATAATTATCCGTTCCATCAAGCTCGTGCAACGTCTGATCCAGCTTGGTCTGGTTGTGTGCGTCCAGCCCCGCTATTTTAGGAGATATTCGGGCATTAACATTTTCCGCGGCCACCAGAACGCCCTTGCCAGCAAATCGTTTGGAGTCGCCGTCACGCAATTCGATTGCCTCATTTTCACCGGTAGAAGCACCGGATGGCACGGCCGCCGCGCCCGTGACGCCCGAGGAAAGCGTGGCATACACCTTCAACGTGGGGTTGCCACGCGAATCCAGAATTTCAATTGCCCGAACATGTGCTATTTTTCCATTCATGATAAGTACTCCTATATAAAAAAGTTAAATCATTTTTCCCAGTTCAAATGATCTCCGTAAGCTGCCGTAAAGATCATTCTCCAATCCCAATTCATCCAGCGATTTAATTAATTCCCCCTGGTCATACGCTGCGCGGTGCAGAGTCACTTCGCCATCTTCCCAAATGGCGTATGCCGCCCGCGGATCACCGTCCAGAGGTTGTCCGACGGAGCCGGGATTGACCACGGTCATTCGGTTGTGTGTGCGTACATAAGGCAGATGCGTATGCCCCAGCACCACAAAATCCGCTTCAAATCCCGTTAATATTTCAGTTAAAACATAATGCGGGGCATTGGGCGTAAGGCGATAATCGTACAACGGGTCCGGTGGCGTGGCATGAACCATGACAAACCGTGCCCCGGAAATTTCCCAGGTAATAATCAGCGGCAGCCGCGCCAGCCATTGAATGTGGGGCGGTTCAAGTTTTGCTTGTGTCCAGTCACGCAGCGCCAGAGCCAAGTGTGCTTTGGCGGGGGAAGCACGCGGGTGATGGTGAAAAGCTACGGCATCATCATGATTTCCCCGCACAGTTATGGTACCGTGTTCCCGCAACCAGGCAATCGCGTCAATCGGGCGCGTACCATAAGTTATGCAATCACCAGCGCATAAAATGTGGTCCACATTTCCCGCATCTTTGCCCACGGCCACCAGCGCCCATGGATTGGCATGTACATCTGATATGAGCAGAATCCGCATTGGGACTCCTGTTCAAAAAACCATATAACCCGAGCACAACCAAGTCATGCCTCAGGAGTCATTGGCTTCCGCAACAGAAGCAGTTTTAAGGCGGACTCCACCACCATTCTTATTTAATGATACTATGCAAGCTTTTAATAGTCAAACCTTTCGGAAGGATGGCGGATCGTACTGGAATTGCGTACCAGTCCGCCCGAGTCCACGGCTGACCACTGACGCCATGCGCTTCCGGTTTCACCAGCAAGCTCTGGTAAACGCTTACGGCCCAAGTTGCAAAATTGTGGGCAGCACCAGCCATGTACAACCGCCAAACGCGATAAGTTTCCTCATCTACGACGCGTAGTGCGGCATCGTGGCACGACTCCAGTCGCCGCACCCAGTGCCCTAATGTTAAGGCGTAGTGTTCGCGCAGAGATTCCACATCCCGCGCTTCAAAGCCAGCCTCCTCGGCCGCGTTTAACGCTACACCGATGGGAGTCAGTTCCCCATCGGGAAAAACGTAGGTGTTTGTAAAACTTGGACCATGCACCGCCAAATCGTTTGTCCGGCGGGCGATGGCATGATTGAGAAAAACCCCGGTAGGCTTCAAAAGTCGCATCGCCTGCGAAAAATACACCGGCATATTTGTGACGCCAATATGCTCAAACATGCCCACGCTGACCAATGCGTCAAATAACCCGCTTTCCTCCGGCTTTATTTCCCGATAATCGCGCACCAGAAATCGGACTTGCTCTGAAAGTTTGCCTTGTAAAATGCGGGCTGTCGCAAAATCAGCTTGCGGCTGGGAAAGCGTAATGCCTGTAACATCGACACCGTAATGCCGCGCGGCATGAATTGCCAAGCCACCCCAGCCACATCCAATGTCCAGCACACGTTGTCCGGGGCGCAACCGCAACTTGCGACATATATAATCAAGTTTCTGCTCCTGCGCCGTGTCAATATCCTGGTCCGGGGTATGGAAGTAAGCGCACGAATAGACCATATTTCGATCCAGCCATAATTCGTAAAATTCATTCGATACATTGTAATGGTATGCTACGGCTTGACGGTCGCGCTTTATGGAATGCAGTTTTCCGGCCAGACGAGCCGGGCCACGACGTCCTGGAGTATGCCCTGCGGCGCGTGGCATGCGTCTTAGCATCATCGCCGCACGCAACTTCTTTCGCCAACCGCTCGTAACCTCAGCTAAAGCGCTGCTGAGGCGGAACACGCGTTGTATGTCGCCGACGATGTCAAAGTCGTTGAATATGTATGCTTCCGCCAGCGCCAGTTCCGTACCGTCCCGGAACATGGCACTCAAGGCATCCAGATGATTGAGTTGGAGCGTAACCCGCCGTGGGGTTTCATCGGGCCAGATCGTCCCGTCCCAAAGCCGTACCCCGACCTCACGCCCGCCCACCTCCCCGAACAACTCTTCTAAAAAATCAATCGCCTGCTGCCGCTGCGATTCTCCGGCGTTCGGTCGTATGTTAGTTTTCTTGAGCCTTGTACCAATATTAAAATTAGTGTTCATTTTGACTTTCTCCATTCGCAAAAATACACGTCTCCGTGCGGAACCAAAACGCAATGCGCCAATGACAAAAAGCAAAATCATTGACAGCAATGATTGCCAAAGCCGGAATATCACGTCTCGTATGAACCGGGAAATTATGGTTTTAAGCCAAGTAAATCCCGCCGCAACGCCATCGTTACGCAGAAGTCATCAGCCTCACAAATGGGGCGCTTCAGGTGAACTCCATCACCATTAACAGTTTGACTGTACACATCCATGGGTAGCATGTCAAATTCAACATGGCAAACCGGCATAAACTTTGGTACCGCCCAGCGCGGCTGTGCCGCAACCAAAATGTCACGCGGATGCGGAAATAGCAAAATACGACCACAGAACACGAATCTTCGGGAAACTGTGCCGAAAACACCACAAAAAAATCTTTGCACACTGCGAAGAACTTTACGTATTGGGGAACAAAACCGCACAAGATTGTCAAATTTGACTCCGCTGGCAAAGCAAGTATAGTTAATGACGTGGCGAAGGCGTTTGCCCACCGGCGATGGAGTTCGCCGAAAATGCCAGCTTTATTTCCGCTGTGCTAATGACTCCTACCGAAACTGTTACCAGAATCGGTGGTGGGTTATGCAAGATAGTACGACAGCTTTTAAAAGCATCCTCTTTGATCCACGCGGGCCGGAACCAGGTGATCCAACAATTGCGGCTCCCGTCTTTTTTCGTGATCTGAATCTTGACCAGATCGTGGATGCCGTTACTGTTGGACGCGATGAGTACGATCTCAAAATACTATTTTATACCCGCCCCGGTCATATCGATCACATCCGATATCGGCAGGAGATTATGCATGATCTGGAAAATCCGCTGCTCTTCGAACCGATAAAATCATTTGTCACCGCCCTGCGTAACACCCGACGACTGGCAATAGCTTCCCGAACACGGCGTTACCAATATCAGCGAGAAGGCTGTTTCTTAGATGCCACTGAAATTTATTGCAGGGCCATCACCACACTGCAATCAGATTTGCGATCTGTTACGGTGCAATCCCGCGGGCTTTCATCCTTTCGCGACTACCTGGAACGATACGTTCAATCAGCCGATTTCATAGGGCTCACACGCGAAGTCGAATCGCTCCGGAAAGTCCTTTCCGCAATTCGGTATAGTGTTCTTCTTGAAGACGGTAAAGTTACGGTTCGGAATTACGCTTCCGAAATTGATTACAGCGAAGTGGTGGCGGCGGCCTTTGCAAAATTTAAGCAGGGAGCCGTCAAGGATTACCGGGTAAAACTTGTGAATTCTCTGACGATGAATCACATTGAGGCACGGATCCTCGACCGCGTGGCATTGTTAAATCCGGAAGCATTCGCCGCTCTCAATAACTTCTATCAGGCGCATCAGAACTTTGCTGATGGAATAATCACTACTTTTGAACGAGAAGTGCAATTTTACCTGGCGTGGCTGGAATACGAGGAAAAATTCAGGCGGGCGGGGCTGACCTTCTGCCATCCCCAGATATCCAGTGTTTCCAAGGCCGTCAGCAGCTACAACAGTTTTGATTTAGCACTTGCTGAAAAGCTCAGCAACCGCAAAATGCCGGTAGTGTGCAATGATTTTGAGCTCCGCGATGCGGAACGAATATTTGTGGTTTCCGGTCCTAACCAAGGTGGAAAAACTACCTTCGCACACACCTTTGGACAGTTGCACTATTTGGCTAATATCGGGTGCAATGTCCCCGGAACCGAGGCCCGATTATTCTTCTTTGACCGTCTTTTCACTCATTTTGAGTTGGCGGAAGACCTCGGTACCCACCGTGGCAAACTGCAGGATGATCTCGTCCGGATGCATCAGATTCTGCAGGACGCCACACCGAACAGCGTTGTCATCATGAATGAGATATTCTCCGCGACGAGCTTGCGCGACGGCATCTATCTGGGCAAGAAGATACTGGAACGCCTTACGGAACTGGATTTACTATGTGTGTGTGTAACTTTTCTTGACGAGCTTTCCAGCCTCAATAGGAAAACCGTCAGCCTGGTTGCCACCATCGCCCCGGAAAATCCGACACATCGTACCTATCGGTTGGAGCGCAGGCCCGCCAATGGGCTGGCTTACGCAATGGCGATTGCCGAAATTCACCATGTAACCTATCAGTGGATCAAAAAGAGGTTGAACGCATGAAGGTATATTTGCTGTATCGGGACCAAGATTTCAGGGTGCATAAGGCCTCGACTCCGGGTGCGGACATGCTGGCGCAGGATTTGGAGCTTGCAACCCTGCTTCAGGCCATGGCCGACGGTGACGACTTTCTCTTAGCCGTGGCGCGGCAGGCCATCATCAATGCGGTCAACAACGACCCGGATACTATCGTATACCGACAAAATGTTTTTCGCGATTGTCTGCGGAATTACACCGTGGTAAAAACCATTTACAACTTGGCGGTCGATGCCACCGATAATAAAAAGCGGCGGTGGTTGGGTATTTTCAGCCGCTACCCCGGCGGCATCCTGTCTGATGCCATGGCCCTGCTGCAGGTGCTGATTGTGATCCTCGGCCAATTGCGAAACCTGGCGGATCAACACACCGATGAATTTGCGTCCGAAGGTTTCCGGCTGCTATTTAATCAGATAAAAATGGAATTGACCGATGAATATTTTTCCCTTTTAAAAACCCGGCTGCGGGAACTGAAGTTTCCCCACGGAATTTTAATCAGCGCACAACTGGGACCTGAAAATCAGGGGAAGAATTATATGCTGCGGCAGGTGACGGATGCGCCGGACTCCTGGTTTAAACAGATCTTTTCACGCCGGCAGCGCCGCTATAGTTTTCGCATTGATTCCCGGGACGAAATCGGATTTCAGGCCCTGTCCGATCTGCGTAGCCGGGGCATCAACCTGGTCGCCAATGTGCTGGCTCAATCCGCGGACCATATTCTGGATTTCTTCAACACGTTGCGTACGGAACTAGCATTTTATTTAGGCTGTTGGAATTTACATCATAAACTTATGGCCCAATCCGTACCACTATGCTTTCCAATTCCGGCCGCAGTTGGAACCGGCGTACATGCCGCGACAGGTTTACGTGATATCTGCCTGGCTTTGTCTTCCGGCCAACCGGTTATCGCTAATGATCTACCCTGCGACGGCACGGACCTTGTGATCATCACAGGGGCTAATCAAGGTGGAAAATCAACATTTTTGCGCGGCATAGGTTTGGCGCAGTTGATGATGCAAGCCGGAATGTTCGTGACGGCTGAGTCATTCCGTGCCGATGTGTGCCGAGGCTTGTTTACACATTACAAGCGCCAAGAGGACACCACGATGACCAGTGGAAAATTTGCGGAAGAGCTTGACCTCATCAGCGGTATCGTCGATCGACTGATTCCCCATTCCATCGTGTTATTCAATGAGTCTTTTGCGGCCACTAACGAGCTGGAAGGGTCCGAGATCGCACGCCAGATTGTCCGCGCCCTACTGGATGCCCACGTCCGAGTCTTCTTCGTAACGCACCTGTATGAATTGGCCCATGGGTTTTGGGCAGAGAACAGGCAAAACACTCTTTTCCTCCGTGCAGAACGGCAATCCGACGGATCGCGACCTTTCAAGTTGCTTCCCGGACCGCCACTCCCGACGAGCTTTGGCGTCGACGTTTATGAACAGCTATTTGGCGACGAATCCGCACACCACCCTCTGATGACCCCGTGCGCCACCGCCCCGGTCAAGGCTGGAGCATGCGATGGGAATACATAATAACAACATCACACGCCAATCGGACTTTCAAGAGCGTCGTGAAAATGCTATGCGGCCCAGCCGCTATTTAGGATTTGATCATCACCAACTAGGAATCTATTTTATGGAAAAAATGGCCTTCGCCCTCGCGGAGTCTGAACTTCGCCGGGCCGTCTGGTTAAATCCGTTCAATCTTGATTTCCAAGCGCATCTCGCTATATGCCTCTTCCAGCAGAAATGCTATCAGGAAGCAATGACCATCGCGCGAGAGGTCTCACAATCCGATCCTGACCGCCAGGATATTAAGGATCTGATGGAGCGCATTGGTATGCAACCCGACAATAGAGCTATCATTGCCAAACCCACGTCCAAATAGTAACCGGTTCGGCGGGGTACGGCTTTACCCTTTTTACGACCGCATGACCCAGATATCCGCCATGGCTCGGGCAATTTGCGCACGCTCTTTCGCTTTGAGGTAGCGATCCACAACCCGATTAATTTTGTAATAATAGCGAACCCTGAACTTGGCCATTGGCTCGTTAACTACATCATCAATGGAATAACGGGTGAATTCCATAACCCGCCGCAGCGCAATGCGCGCTTCCTGTATCCGAATATTCTGTGCCTCGATATTACCGACAAGGGTGGAATCAAAACTCGAAGGACCGAAAATACTCATGGGTAACTCCGCTGTCATAGGCCGCAAGGACGTTTTACAGCAGGAGTCATCAGCCACACTGGCACTTTCGGGGGGACTCCATCCCCTCTCCATTATTATAACCATTAATCCAGCGAAACACATCAACAAAGTGGCACCCCAATTTTTCCCTTTGGATTTTTCCCTTTGGAAGTCGGGAATCGACAGGCTATAATTTCAGTGGGATGGAGTTCCCGATAAACGCCACATTGGCTGATGACTCCTGCTTGATTATTACAGGGGTTGTTGTATGGATACTATTCAGCACGTTAATGCGGCATCCGAAACCGTTGTGGATCTGGAGAATCCGGAGGATCCGCAAGCGTTGCGGAAATACGTGAACTTGAAACTTGCTGTTACACGACAGTTGCAATTTCTGGAACGTCTTTTTCAAATGCGTAGCCGAAAGCATCAGGAATCGAGTTGTCGGCAAATTCTGACCAAACTGGCGGAGGATCGGTTTACACTGGCCGTCGTGGGTCAGTTTAAGCGAGGGAAAAGCTCCCTGATCAATGCGCTTATCGGTAGCGAGCTGCTGTCCACTGGACTCTTGCCGTTGACCAGTGCTATTACCATTCTTCGCTTCGGTGTACGGCCACGGCTGGTTATCCGATGGATGAATTCGAGCCTGGAAGATGAAAAACCCGTTTCCGCTCTGCCAGAATTTGTTACAGAGCAAGGAAACCCCGGCAACCGTAAACAAATTCGTGCGGTGTACGTTGAAAACATGTCTCCGTTCCTGCGACGAGGTGTGGAACTTGTGGATACGCCCGGTATCGGCTCGGCTATCGAAGCAAACACCGCAACCACGGAAGCTTTCATTCCACAATGTGACGCCGTCATATTTGTCACCTCGGTGGACACCCCAATGACCGAATCTGAAAGGGAATTTCTCCGACGGCTACGGCACGATGTCAAAAAGATTTTTTGCGTTGTGAACAAAATAGATCTGCTCCCGGAACCCCAACTTTTCCAGGTAATGGAGTTTGTGCGATCCCAAATTAAGTCCTGTTTAGGCCCAGAGGCGCTGATTTTTTCGGTTTCCGCGCATTGTTCGCTAAGCCCCACCGTCAATCACGAAAATGACGCCGATTCCGTGGCCGCGTTGCGTAATGCCCTGGGCGAATTTCTTGCCGCTGAACGCAGGGATATTTTGTTGCGAGTGGTCGTGGAAAGATCGCTACGACTCTTGGCCCTTGAACAGACGGATATTTCCGCTGCGTGCAGCCTTGTAACCGCGACTGAAGCTATCCGCGAGGCTAAAAAGACTTCCATCCAGGCCGATTTCAATTTTTTCCATAACGCTGCGGCGCACTGCATCGAATCCCTGACCGCCAGATTATGCGGCACGATCGAAAATATCGGAACAGCGGATCTGCAACGTCACATGGACGCCGCGGTGGCTACCTGCGTAAATGATGCAATCGATGCCAACATGCACAATCGCTGGAAGCCGGCACGCCGCGTGCTTTCTAATATCGCGCAGCTTGCAGCTCCCGCTGCGGAACGAATATTGAGGCAATGGCTCGCCGAACGTCAGGCCGCAACGCTGGACGAAATACGGTGCTGGCCCGCCACCGTATTGCAGGCCATCAATCAAACCGCCACCAACGCTCTGATGTTTGTTGAAAAAGCGGAATTGTTGCCGATGTCGCCTGATGATAGCGGCATATTTCCTGGCGCTATGGAACCACACCTATTATATCCACAAAGTGATTCATGGACGTTTGCGGCTCCACTTTGGATGCGATATTTGCCAATGATATCAATCCGTCGCCCATTACGTCACTGGCTGGGGCGGCAAACGTTGGAACATACCAGCAAGCTCAGGCTTATGGCGGTGGAGCAATTACGCTCGTTCATCACGGCGCAGATAACGGAATTCCGCAAACGAGTTGATACGGCCCTGTGGTTGAAGGAGAAAAATTTAATTGCAGATATCGTGGTTCCGAGTGGGGGTCAGGAAGCCCCCTTTCATGCATCCCTGCAGGAACAGGAACAAACTGCGCGCCGCATCCAGGAAGCCTTGACATCACTATTGGCATCCGTCACGGGGCAGACCGATACCATAGACAGAGTCATACCGGCTCAAGATGGCAAATCGCTAAAGCCGCAGGCCGTTACCGACATTTTCAGCATTACCATCAGCAACGAGGAGGTTTTGGAGTCTCTACGCTTCGCCGGATGCCCCGTCTGTCGCCGCTTGAAAAGAACCATTTTTGAGGTATTGGCCACGTGGCAGTATCGGATATCCGTTGACGATGCAACGCAACAGTGGTTTGCCCGATCGCTGGGATTTTGTCCGCTACACACTTGGCAGATGGCATCCATATCATCACCGCAGGGTTTGAGTCGCGGATACCCCAGCCTCACCAAACAGTTGGCCAGCAGTCTGCGTGCGGTCGATTGTACCGATGAAAATGTTACCAGTTCCATCAGGAAACTTCTGGCAAGTTCCTCTTCCTGCGCGCTGTGCAGATTGTCAGCCCAAGCAGAGTCACAGTGCCTGCAATGTCTGGCTGCAATTGTCGAAAGTGGCGTTAATCGGCAACGGTATTCCGCTTCGCGCGGCGTTTGTCTGCGCCACTTGCCGGGATTATTGGCACTGGTGAAGAGTACTTCGGTAAAGCGCCTTATTCTGGACGAAGCCGCTGGTCATTTGGCCGCGCTTTCCGAGGACATGCAGAGCTTCACGCTCAAGCACGGTGCATTACGAAGACAACTGATTAACGATAATGAAGAGATTGCTCTCCCCACAGCTCTGGAGAAGGTCGCCGGGTATAAATTTCTCTGTCTCCCCTGGCAGTTTGATGAATTCCCCGGATGAATTCTGCTGGCAAGTAGACAGACATCTTGAATATGGGAGTAACCATTCACAAACGGACTTTTACACAGAGCCTTTCCTTGTGGCGCGGCCTTTCCTGCCGCCCCTCGCCATAGATGCAGGCACGAAAATCCGCTATACCAATTACTGGTCTCCCCCGGGCGCGCACGCTTACGCTTTATTCGACAGGATTGAACCGGTATAATCATTAAGGTTTTATGAAGGTGTCGCATGAGTGTGGTATCTAACCTCCGACGCGCGCTGGTGCTTTCAGATCCGGACTTTCGCGCTACCGAAATCTACGGTAATTTGGCCCGCAATTATGATGCTGTCGTCTGCGTATCGACCATGGACGAAGCGGTGGCGGAGCTGCGAAAAGGCGCGTTCGATATTGTCATGGCGCAATCGGCCGATTTTTTGCCGCTGGAACGGGCGCAAGGATCCCTGTTATCAGGTTTAGTGCTGGATACCATCGGCGAAGGAGTGTGCATGATCAATCCGGTCGGGCAGATGGTCTGGTCTAATCGGCGTATGAAACAATGGTCGCCAGAGGTTATTCAACGCATCAGTGCGGCCGGCATGCAGGCCTTTTTGGCATTTACCGACCCACTGCCGACCGCCAAGCACGCGGAAAAACATGTTCCCCGATCGCGTAAATTCGCCATTAGCATTGGCGATTCGCAGTTTTTTGAACTGGTATGCTCGCCGATTCATAATCCGGAAAATACAATCTCGCATGTTGTCGCCGTCTGCTGGGACGCCACGCACACCCGCCGACTGCAGCAACAACTTGATGCCATTGATCAGGCCGGGCGTGAGCTGGTACGACTGGAAAAAGATGCCATAGCCAAACTCAACTTCCTCCAGCGACAACAACTGCTGGAAGAACGCATCATAAAATTTCTCCGTCAACTTATGCACTTTGACCATTTTAATATCCGATTGCTCGACCCCATGAGCAATAAACTTGAGCCGGTGATCGCCGTTGGCATGCCCCAGGAAGCGATGGACGCGGAATTATTTTGTGAAGCGGAAGGCAACGGAATATGCGGCCATGTCGCCGCGACGGGGCGTTCCTATATTTCCTCGGATGTGGCTAAAGATCCGCGTTATGTGCCAGGACTCGATACGGCCAAATCAAGTCTGACCGTGCCGCTGATGCTGCACGATAAAACCATCGGGGTACTGAATATTGAATCGGATCAGTATGCCTTTTTTACCGAAGATGATCGGCAATTCGCGGAAATTTTCGGGCGCTACGTGGCCATCGCCCTCAACGTGCTGAACCTGCTGATGCTGGAACAACGCACCAGCAGCGGCAAACTCGCGCAGGAAATGGCCTGCGAGCTCGCCGGGCCGCTTAATGACATGATTTATGATCTGGAGATGGTCAAAGAGGCGAATATAGACAATGCGGTATTGTGCCAGGCGCTAAATTCCATACTCGGTAACGCCAATACCGTGCGGCAGACTTTTTGGAGTTTGTGTTCCAGCCCCCAGCAGATTTTTGGCGCACATGATGAGCGTCGGTGGCCGCGGGAGGATCCGCGCTTGCGCGGAAAACGCATTCTGGTGGCGGATGATCAGGCCAACATTCGAGAGACCATTCATTATGTATTAACGTATTGCGGATGCATTGTGGATACCACCGCCGATGGCGCTGACGCGTTGGCCCGTCTGGCCGGTCAGCCACGCTATGATCTGGTCATTTCCGATATTCGCATGCCTCACAAAAATGGTTATGAGGTTTTTGCCGCCGCACAAAAAATTGGCCACAATCCGCCGGTAATTTTAATGACCGGATTCGGCTATGATCCGGATCACAGCATCGTGCAGGCTTCCAAGCAAGGCCTCGCGGCAGTACTATCGAAACCGTTCAAAGTGGAGCGTCTCATGCAGGAAATATTCAAAGCTCTTGCGGTGCGGCAATGTTGAGGTGAATCCCGGTCCCGCTCAATCCTACGCTATCTGACTATGTCCGCGATGGCCCGAAAAACGCCCGACTGTGAGACGTCGAGCCGAAAGGCATATCTTGTAGATACATGAAGACCCGACAATGAAGCAGGTGGGTAGTTTCCGCCCCACCCGGGGGCGGCCAGCCAGATAGTGTGGGATTAATTGCGCAGGCGCGCCGGCCGACGGTGGAGCGGGACCGGTTCTTGGCCCCCACCATGATCTTGGCGTGCCGAGACATTCTGACTTATGGCATGGCGCACCGTCGCCGCCAATCCCACCGGATCGAGGCCAATTTCTTTGAGTTGTTCCGACCGGCTGGCATGACGAATAAAGCGATCAGGCAGCCCTGCACGGGTCATCAGACGGCCATCAAGACCATTGGCTTGGGCATATTCCAGGACGGCGGACCCAAATCCGCCAATAACGGAATGATCTTCCACCGTAATAATCGCATGACCGACGGCAAACACCTGTTGCAACATGGCTCCATCCAATGGTTTACAGAATCGGGCGTCAATCACGCCTACCCGCAAACCTTCATTTTCCAGCAACCGGGCTGCAGCCAAGGCCTGCATGGCCACCGCGCCGTATACAATCATGGTGGCATCATCACCCGTTTTCAACACCCGCGATTTTCCCCCCTGCTTACCGATGCTCCAAGGGACCATTTCCCCCAATGGCGCGGCAGGACAATTATCCCGCGGATAGCGAATCTGGATCGGAGAATCCTGGGCTACGGCAAAATCCAAAGCGCCGATCAGATCCTGCTCGTCCGAAGGCGCCAAGAGCACTATTCCGGGCTGACTGCGCAGAAATGACAGGTCACAAAATCCATGATGCACCGCACCGTCATCACCTACCAACCCCGCGCGATCACAGCAGAAAATCACCGGTAGCCCTTGCAGGCAAACTTCCTGAAATATCTGATCAAACGCCCGCTGTAAAAAGGTGCTGTATACTGCCACCACAGGCCGTAATCCGGATTTCGCCATGCCCGCCGCCATGGCGGTAGCGTGGCTTTCACAGATACCCGTGTCAAAATATCGCTCCGGAAACAAAGGTTTGAGTTTAATCATACCTGTGCCATCCGGCATGGCCGCGGTAATGCCCACCACCTGGGGATGTTTCCGGCATAGATTGGTCATGGCATCGGCAAAGGCCGCCGTCCATGACCGCCCGGTTCCCTGATTCATCACCACGCGGCAGCCTTCCACCCGGAAAGGTTTGGGACTATGGAAGGTAGTAGGATCCTCGCACGCCCATTCATAGCCTTTACCTTTGATGGTCTTAATATGCAAAACCGCGGGAGCATTGAGACTTTTGAGTTCGTTAAGTTTTTCCATCAGACCGGGCAGGTCGTGACCATCCACCGGACCAAAATATTTCAAACCCAAATCTTCAAAGATATGACCCGGAGCGATGGCATTTTTCAGACCTTGTTTGACGTGCACGCCGATATCACAAATCTGCTGCCCGTACGGAATCCGATCCAGGAGTTCCTGCACGCGGCGTTTCACTTCATCATACGTTGTGGTAACACGCAGATGCTCTAAATATCCGGCAAATGCGCCTTGCGGCTCGCTGATGCTCATGGAATTATCATTGAGGATGATCAGCATCTGCCGCTGCAGTGTACCGGCATTATTCAACCCCTCAAACGCCACCCCATTGACTATGGAAGCATCGCCAACGAACGCGATCACCCGCGTATCACGATGCAGAAGAGCATCGCCGCGTGCCATGCCCACCGCCGTGCTCACGGCGGTTCCGGCGTGACCGACGCTGAAAAGGTCATACCGACTTTCGCTGGGGTCGGGAAAACCGCAAACCCCGCCATTTTTCCGCAACGACGCAAAATTCTTATAGCGTCCGGTAATGAGTTTATGGGGATAGCACTGATGGCCGACATCCCAAAGCAGCCGGTCCCGCAGCATATCGAATACCATGTGCAGCGCCAGAATAATTTCCACGGTACCCAGATTGGGCGCTAGATGACCGCCATTGGCTCCTACCGTCGTTACAATGGTCTCGCGAATTTCTCCGGCCAGTTGGGTCAACTGATCCACCGACAAGCGTTTTATGTCGGCTGGTGATTCAATGCCTTCGAGAAGTCGTTTCATTATGAGATTCCCACAGAACCTTAATACTTCAGCTATGCCTATTTATGATATGCGAGCTAACTGGGAAATGAAAGCGCCGCACACCAATGTTGGAGTTCCGCCCACCCCGACTCCTGTTGCAGACGGCCACTATTCAGCTCGCAGCACTATAGCGTAAACTTAGGCCATTGAGTTTCAAGAACGCCCCTCCAGAATCCTGATTTTCCGCGTTGTATCCGTTCACGGCGGTACCGCTCCCTTACGGTCGCGGATCGGGCCTGTCGACTATACTCAATGCGGCTCTTGGTGGTACATTACGAAAAGAAAACAGCACGAAAAAAACGGATTTTGTGGCAATTATGTCGGAGCAGAGGTCCCATTAAAATCCGCGATGAGTATAGTTCTGCCTGGCTGCTTATTTAAGTATTACGGCGTAGCGAAGTCATGGCACCACAATAACCTGAGGAGCTTGAACGGCCGCGATACGCCGCGCCGCCAGTGCCGCGCCGTATGTGGAGTAAACACCGCCCTGCACCAGAAAAAGAGTGTGCCCGCCGATGATTTGCGGCACCACCGCAGCACCAACGCCGCGGGCCTGAAGCCCCGTCACCTGCCGCCATGCGGCGGGCGAATTATTCCAGGCCCCGAACTGCAAGGCAAAATGATTCATGGACAAACGCTGCAGTGCATTTTTTGCCAGTTGTGATTTCGGAAATGATGAGAGCAACTTATCCAGGTATTGCCGTGCTCCATTCCAGTGCCCCGAATTTTGGAGCGAAACACCCAATCGGTAAAGCATCCGCGCATCCGGCACCGCCGTGGGATCAATGAAGAGGAACTTTTTGTAATTTTCCACCGCCTGACCAAACCGCGCCATGATATAAGATATATCGCCTAGTGCTTTATAGCTTTTTGCCTGCAGGTCCGGGCGTTGCGAATGCGCGATGGCCGCCCGATAATCCTGCGCTGCCAAGGCTAATTCGTCCTGATGCTCTTCGGCAATTGCCGCCAGATAATAGGCTTCCGCAATATTTTTCCCGGCAAAGTCGGTGCTGATAAAGGACCGGGCGATACTTTCCGCCGTCAGAAAATGCCCCTGCTCATAGGCCTGATAACCGCTGGACAGACTACCTGCGGGGCTACGGTGCGGCACCGGTGTTGCGCACCCGGCGATCAGGCCCAGCGTGGTAACAATTACGGCAACCGGCAGCCATCTGCCCGGATGTTTACCATGCACCGGCACTGACTTTCGATTCCCGGCCATCCACATTTGCGGCTGTTCGCACATCCTTTTGTGCATGCGAGATTCTCCATGGATCCGAGCTGATCCGATCAGGCCTGAGGCGTAGCGGCGGGATCCGGCGCAAGGGCCACTTCTTCCAGGGGTTTATCGGAGGGAACTATCGGCGCCCCCTCCTTTAAGCGGGTGGCCTTGCCGGTCAGGTCACGCAAGTAATAAAGTTTAGCCCGGCGAACATTACTTTTCCGCCGCACTTCCAGTTTTTCAATTTTCGGAGAATGAACTGGAAAAATACGCTCCACACCTTCATTATTGACAATTCGTCGCACCGTAAATGTACCGTTGATTCCGGCGCCCTTACGTGCAATCACCGTGCCGGTGAAGACCTGAATACGCTCCTTGTCGCCTTCCACAATGCGGCAATGCACATCCACCAGATCGCCCACGGCGAACATGGGAGGTTTGGCCAGCAGGTGTTTTGATTCAACATGACTAAGAAGTGCATTACGCATAAAGGACTCCTGTTAAAATATTTATCTTCGGTTCTGTCAAGCTCTTTGCATCGCCGCACCGAGCCACCATCATTGTGCCCCCCTACCGGGGCGGTAATAAGTCCGGCCTACGCCGGCCGGTTCGCTCCTTGGATTGTTCCCCCCGCCACCGGGCTATGGCCGCATGATCGCCGGAAATCAAAACCTCCGGTACCGCAAGGCCTGCATAAGTGCGCGGGCGCGTATAGTGCGGATATTCCAGCCCACCCTCAATTTCCGCATCACCAACCGCAAACGATTCCGCCGCAACGCTGGCGTGATCACCTAATACGCCGGGGATCAAACGCACTACCGCATCGAGCACTACCATTGCCGGCAGTTCGCCGCCGGAAAGTACATAATCACCGATGCTTATTTCCATCGGATCCAGTAACAGCCGCAGCCGCTCATCAAACCCTTCGTAATGACCCGCCACCAGTAACAACCGTGGCCTTTCCGCCAGCTGCAGCGCCAGAGCCTGATTCAGTTTCCGCCCCTGCGGACATAACAGCACACGGGTGGCCGGCACGCTATCCACGGCTTCGATGGATTTTACCGCATCCAACACCGGTTGGCACATCAGCACCATGCCGGCCCCGCCGCCAAAAGGCCGATCATCCACTTTGCGATGGGGATCCGTGGTGTAATCCCGCAACTGGTGCAGATGATATTGCGCCAATTTTTTTTCTCGCGCCCTTTTCAGAATGCTGCTGCCAAGCACCCCGTGAAACATCTCTGGAAACAGCGTGAGAATATCGATGCGCATCATCGTTTTTATTCCCCGCGCACTACACACTGCTAAAAAAGACCTATTTTCATCACACCGATGCGCTGGGCGGTATGGCCGCCGTAGTTCCCGAATCGGTGGCGTTTTTCAACAACCCAGCCACGGTGGCGCTGGGTAACGCCCCCAGCTTGATCCAATGCTCCAACCGAGTCTTGTTGACAACCACGCGCCGCGCTGGATCCTTGGTAATCGGGTCATAGTAACCCAATTCTTCAATTACTTTGCCATCCCGTGGAGCCCGATGATCCACCGCATTGATGCGCCAAAATGCGCGATTTTTACGACCAAAACGCTTTAACCGAATCTTGACTGCCACGCGATACCTCGTTTACCAGCCTGCTACAATTATCCAATTCGCTCTCATGCACCACGCACCAGAGATCACAATCGGATGTTACCATTACCGCCGGAGCAGGATCCTATGGTCCCACCCATCGGTAGATTTTATATGATACCCGTTGCCACCCAAGCATTCAAGCCGATTACTTATCCACTCCAAAGACTTGCAATTAAGACGTTGTGCTTATACAAACTGTCAGATGCAAAGGACTGTTTGGAGTATCTCCTGATGTATTGGTCACGTACTTTGATTCCCACGAGCCGCGAAGCACCGGCCGATGCCGATAGCATTTCCCATCAGCTTATGATCCGCGCGGGTCTGATCCGACGCGTCAGTGCGGGGGTGTATGACTGGCTGCCGCTGGGCTGGCGGTCCATGCTGAAAATAAACGCCATTATTCGCGAGGAAATGAACGCCATTGCAGCAGAGGAAATTCATCTGCCCGCGCTGCTGCCGGCGGACTGGTGGAAACAGACCGGGCGATATTTGGACTATGGCGCGCTGCTCTTTAAGCTCAAGGATCGCAAGGGTGCGGAAATAATCCTCGGCCCCACCCATGAAGAATGTGTGACCGAATTGGTACAGGCGTATATCAGCAGTCACAAACAACTGCCGATCACACTATATCAGATTCAAAGCAAGTTTCGTGATGAAGCCCGGCCGCGCAGCGGCATGTTGCGGGTGCGCGAGTTTTTTATGAAAGATGCCTATAGTTTTCACAGCTCGCTGGAAAGTTTGAATACAACTTATCTGGACATGTACAATTCTTATGTACGCATTTTTAAACGCTGTGGCATTGCGGCCATTCCGGTGGAGGCCGAAAGTGGTCCGATTGGCGGAGATGCCAGTCATGAATTTATCTGCCCGTGTGACGCCGGGGAGGATATTATCGTACATACGCCGGATTATTCATGGGCGGCCAATCTGGAACGTGCAGGACGCGGCCCGGCGGTTCCTGATTTTTCGGCGGCGCCGGATACGCCTGCCGCGGAACTGGAAAAAGTGCCTACGCCGGACACCGCGTCCATTGACGCAGTGTGCCAACTTCTGAACATTTCGGCGACGCGGATGCTCAAAACCATGGTCTTTCGCGGCGGCGCCGCCCAAGCGGGAAAATGGATCGTGGCCTGTGTACGCGGGGACCATGAAATCAATACCGCCAAAATTCACCGGATTGCCGGGCCGGTGGAGCTGGCCGACGAAGCCACCGCCCGCGCGGCGGGTTTTGCCATTGGTTATGTCGGTCCGCATATTACCAACACCATCACCGCCGATCTGATTATTGACCCGGACGCGCTGCTGGTGGCTAATGCCACGTCCGGAGCCAATGAACCTAACTGGCATGTTCGCAACTTCAACTGGAAGCAACACCTTGCCGTTTCCGTCGCGCAGCGGGCCATTATTGCGGATATTCGCAATGTCACGCCCGAAGATAAAGCTCCCAATGGGGAGGCGCTGATCTTCAGCAAGGGTATTGAGTTGGGCCATGTTTTTAAATTGGGAACCAAATACAGTCAAGCTCTGGGCGCAACGTATCTGGATGATAAACAACAGAGCCACCATATCATCATGGGCTGCTACGGCATCGGACCGGGCCGTATTATGGTCGGTGCGCTGGAGACACTTTCTGATCGCGACGGCATCCGCTGGCCCATGGCCATTGCCCCCTTTCATGTCATCATCACACCGATTAAATATGAAGGACGAACGCGTGAAATCGCCGACCGGCTGCAGCAGGAGCTTTCCGCCGGCGGAATTGATGTGCTGGTGGATGATCGCGATCAACGCCCCGGCGTTAAATTCAAAGATGCGGATCTCATTGGTATTCCGCTGCGCATTGTGCTGGGCGATAAAGGCCTGGCGGTCGGACAGGCGGAGCTAAAAACACGCGAAAAAAAAGAACCGGAGCTGATTTCACTGGAACACATTGTGCCACACATCATCACCTTGGTGCGCCGGCAATTGTCCGCGCCGGGCTAAGACCGCAATTTACCGAGTCAGGCGCTTTACGGCCGGCATAATGATGTGTTAATCAGGGAGATAAGATTTTGCGCTGCGGCCGGCTGCAGTTTGCCGGGATTCCACGGCACAAAAAAACCATCCCCATTTTTGCGCGGAATAATATGATAGTGGGCATGGGATATTGATTGCATTGCTTCCGAACCGTTATTCAACAGGATGTGGCAAGCCGGAGCAGCTACCGCGGCACACACTGCACGGGCCAATGCCGGCAATTCCTCCACCAGCCGCGCATTGATATCCGGTGGCATATCAAAGATATTCCGGATATGCCGTTTGGGGATCACCAGTGTATGGCCGAAAACCACCGGGCCAATATCAAGAAAGCAGAGGATATGCTGGTTTTCAAAAACCTTATAACAAGGTATCTCACCGGCAATAATACGGCAGAAAATACATTCCTCATCACGTTGGGGTACATCTGGCATCCATGACTCCTGATCTACGTTGCGGTTGTCCCACCGCCCAAGGCTTTACTAGGACTTCAAATTACTCAACGCCTGCTGCAGGTCCGAAAAAAGCCGCTGTTCTAATTCGCTGATCTTTTTTATCCGTCGCGAATGCCGTCCATCTTCAAAAGGCACCTCAAGCCAGACCCCAACAATCCTGCGAATCAATTCACTGCCCAAAAGGTCCACGGCCAAGCATAATACATTGGCATCGTTATAACGGCGGGAAATTTCCGCGGTAAGTTCATCATGGCAAATCGCCGCGCGGATACCAGGCAGTTTATTGGCAACAATCGACATGCCAATGCCACTGCCGTCCAAAAGAATCGCCGACTGCGCCTTGCCCTCTACAACAGCCAGAGCCGCCGGAACGGCAAAATCCGGATAATCACACGAATTGGAATCAAAGGTGCCAAAATCTTCCGCGCTATGCCCTGCCAGGCGCAACTGCTCAAGAAGTTGTTTTTTGGTATTAAATCCGCGATGATCACAACCCAAGGCGACATTCATAGTTCCAACTCCGCAAAGCGGTTACGAATCAGTTTTTCCATCCGTTGTGCTGTCCGGCGATATACCGGCTCGCCACCTCCAATGGGGTCCGGAATATCCTCATCAGGGTCCAGCGTCACAATTTTTTCAGACGATGAACCAATACGGGATAAAATTTCATCCCGTTGGGCTTGCGTCATTGTATAAATCATATCCGCGCGATGCAATAAATCATCGGTCAACGGCGCGGATTGATGCCTGCGAATATCCACCCCCATGGCACTGACAACTTTGACTGCTGCCTCCGCCGCCGGCATTCCGCCGCTGGCACAAAGTCCGGCCGAGCGTATGTTAATATGATGATGGCCCAGTTCCGCCGTCGGAATACGCAACTTTTCAGCAAGGATTTTCGCCGCCAGCCCCGCCGCCATGGGGGACCGACAGGTATTGCCGCTGCAGACAAATACAATCACCATATCCTCCCAGCGGCGAATGATACGCTCCGCCACCGCGCCCTCACGCAGAACCGTAATTTGATCGTGGTTGATTCGTACCAATGTTGATGGTTTTTTATAACGCGGCGGCGGGCCGGGAATAATCACCGCCAAATGATCCCGCAACGCCTCCGGCAAATCCTCGGCGATGGCCACACGATGATTACCGATGGCGCCGACAATGATGACCGGTTCGCCCGTACCGGCGATGATGCCGCGGGTTATTTCCGTTGCGGGGCAGCGAAATGTTGCATATCCATCCACCAAGGCCTCCGCCGTCGCTGGTCTTCCCGCGATTCGCCAGAGCCGTTCCATGCTCATCGCATCAATCGGCAACTGCACCGCCAACGGTCCCGGCCAGAGATGACGCATCAGCCGGCGCGCCACCGGGGGAATGGAAACCAGAAATTGCGCCAACTCCTGCGCAGCGCTGACATGAATCACCCATCCCGGGTGACCTTGAATATGCAGCACGCGTTTGAGTGACTCGATTCCAGAAGCACTGCGCATACTCGCGGCGACACCATAAACTGTTTCCGTGGGCAAACCCGCTAATTGGCCGGCACGTAACGCGGCAACCGCACAGTTGACAAGTTCTTCCGCGGCGTGCTGCTGGGATGGCAATGGCATAGATTTTATTCCGACTGATTCCACAATCCAGCGTATCAGCGTTTGTCGGGATAGAACGCATTATAAAATAGAGCATAATTGGTTCGCACCATATTACACAAATCCCTCCCGAGCACATCCACAAAATCAGGAGTTACCGGCTCGACTTTGCGGCGAATCCGATGATCGCCATAAATGGTATGATACTGATCGTTCTCCTGAGTCATCTGGGCCACGTTGTTAAAATCGTGTGCAAAATAAGGTTCTTCCAAATAATCATATACGCGTTTCATCACCTCGGTGGGATTGATGGTCAGATCTTCAAAACGTACCACATGAAGCTGCTTGACCAGATTGGTTTGAATGGCTTCAATCAATCGGCCAATGGCGATACCAACCGGCGGACCATTAAGCCAGCGCATCACCCGGTTATTGACGGTAATCATCGTTAACGTGCCGGTAACTTCATCCGCATCGGCGCGATCACGATTTTTCCGAAACAGTTTTTCCATGGAGGAAAGAATGGCGCGCAGATCACGGACGCAAACAATATACTTGGGATTCGGCACAAATTGCTTCACCCAATCATGATAGTGAAACCAACTGCGACACTTGTCCACGCACACCGGTTTGTCCGTTACGCCTTCATAAAATCCATTGATGGCATAGCGGCAATAATTTAGGAAACCCTTTTGCATCAGGTCGGGGTCCTGGGCCTTGAATTCCGCCAATTCCGTGTAATATTTTCGCGAAGCCAACATTAGATCAATGACGCCGCTGGTCGGCGTACAATAAAAACGCGGATTCTGAGCCAGAATATTCTGCATCAGTGTAGAACCCGACCGCGGCAAGGAAGCGTTAAAAACAATTTTTCGATCAAACATGAACCAATCCTTTCAAGCGCTAATTCCATATCCTGTAAACAGCCGCCGAGTATACCCGAACTGCGGCATTGACAAAACCATCCCCGCATTGGCATGAAATTGCATCGCCAAGGTCGGAGTATGCCTTCATCCCTTCATACCCGTAGTGGCAATACCACGCAGAAAAGAGCGCTGCGCAACAAAAAACAGAATCACCACCGGCAAAATAACCAGCACACTGGCGGCCATAAGCAAGTTCCACTGGCTACCACCCAATTGGGATTCAAACGCCTCCAACCCCAGCGCCAGTGTAAACTGGCGTGCATGTTGGAGATAAACCAGCGGTCCGAGAAAATCATTCCAGACTCCAAGAAAAGCAAATAGCGCAACCGCACTGATCGCCGGACGGGAAAGCGGAAGAATAATACGCAAAAATATTCCAAGTTCTGAACAACCGTCGATACGTGCTGCTTCAGATAGTTCATCCGGAATGGTCATAAAAAATTGCCGCAGCATAAAAATGCTGAAGGCCGATCCAAACCAGTAGGGTACCCACAACGGGCGGAACGTCCCCAGCCATGCAATCCCGGTGTGATCACCGAGCCATTTGAAGATAATAAACATAGACACCATGGTTACCGGAAACGGAATCATCATGGTGGACAACATCAAGCCAAATAAAAGCCCCCGCCCGCGGAAGCGTATCTTGGCAAATCCATAGGCCACCAGGGCGCTGGAAATAGTGGTTCCAAGCACCACGAGTGCGGCAATAGTCAGACTGTTGCGTGCCCAGAGCAGCATGTGGTACTGGCGCTGCGCGAAGAGGTTAATGTAATTCTGCCAGCGGAAGGGAGTGGAAATCAGATCGGGTGGATAACGCGTGGCGCCGGTTTCGTTTTTGAAACTCGTATCAAGCATCCACAGGAACGGGATCAGCGCAACAAGCGATGCCATGATCAACACCGCGTGATGGCCCAGCCTGGCCAACACCGGCCGCCGCGCCGCGGGACCGGAACGATTCAACGATCGCCCGGCGGCGCGGGAGCCGTCCGCTATGCGCCGCCGACCGGATACACGATGGTTCGGATGGTTCATACTCCAACCTCACTTTCCCTGATAATAAACCCAGTGACGGCTGCTCCAGAACGCCAGAGCCGTCAGAAACAGCACGATTAACAACTCCACCCAGGCGATGGCGCTGGCATACCCCATGTGCAAAAAACTGAACGCATTATCATAAAGATACATTGTCAATAAGTAGGTGGCACGGTCGGGACCGCCTTGGGTCATCACATAGGGCACCGTAAAATTTTGCACCACCGCGATGATTGCCATGATCAGATTAAAGAATATTACCGGAGAAATTCCCGGCAAGGTGACATGCCAGATCTGGCGTGCCGGGCTGGCTCCATCAATTTCCGCCGCCTCATACAACTCGGCTGGAACATTTTGCAAGCCCGCCAGGTAGATTACAATGGTGTTTCCCAGCCCCCAGAAACTCATGATGGCCAGGGCCGGCATGGCCCATTGGGTAGTTGTCAACCAGCCCGGAGGATGCGCCACTCCCAGATACCGCAAAAACGTATTCACTAATCCCAAACGAGTATTAAACAACCACAGCCAGACCATTGACGAAGCGACCAACGGAACCAGCGACGGCAGAAAAATAATCGCCCGATAGATGGTTACTCCGCGTACACGGCTATTGAGCAATAAGGCCATGCCAATGGCGAGCACCATTCCCGGCGGTAAAGTCAGAAGCGCATAATAACCGGTATTGCGCAAACACTCCCAAAATACTGAATCATGCCACATCGCATGGTAGTTTCGCAAGCCAACAAATACCGGCGGTTGCAGCAGAGGATAATTGCAGAAACTTAAATAGAACGACAGCCCAATCGGCAAAGCCATAAACAGCGCAAAGCCAATTAGCCACGGGGAAAGAAAAGCCATCCCCTTGAGCGTCTGTTTGATTTCTCTTCGCCAATGAACCATTCAGCGATTTCCTCCATCCCAGAGCCGCTTTCCACCACCACCGCAATCCCGCAGCATGATCATCGCTGCTCCCGTCGCAACTGCACAACGCGTTCGTAGCTGTCGTATTCCTGCTGCAGGCGGTGTTGGGCCCTGCGCAAAGCATCAGTCGGAGTTCGTTCCAGCAAGGCCACCGCCTGCGCTTCAGTATTTAGTTCGTTAGCAACCTGGGGCATAATGGGAATATGCGGCAATCCGCGGGCATTGGGACTGGCGGCCAACATCTGAAAGACACTGATGTAGGGATTTGGATTATGTTCAATAAAGTTTTTGCTGACTTTTCGCAGAGGCGAGTTTTTACTCATCATACTGCACAGCCGCTCCATGACCGGTTGACTTTGAAGATAGGCAATAAAAGTGAAGGCCTGTTGAACATGTTTGGCGCCGCGTGGAATAACCAGTGCATCGAACCCGCAGTACGAAACATTTTTCAATCCCGGCACCGCCGTTGGAAAAGGAGCCACCGCCCATCCGTAATTCTTCATCCGCTGCGACAAAGGCATGGTTAAGGCTTTAACATTGGGCCAGCGCAGAGTGGAAAACTTTTTGTTGTAGGTGTAGATATAATTGGCCATCCAAGGCCCCTGCAGCTCCATGACCAACGTACCTGACAAAAAAGGGTTTTCCGCCGAATCGAAATTTCCCTGCCCCGAGGAGAACGAGCTGATGACATTCGGCCCCAGCCACTTGGAATAACCGGCGATCCAGCGGAAGGCCGCGATATCCTGCGGGCTGGTAAGCGTGAATTTATGGGTTTTGGCATTCCATATATGCCCGCCGAACCAGAAAAATACTTCCGGATAATACCAACCCGGTTCCGTGGGCAGAAAACCTGCACGCCGCAAATGACCATGCGGTCCGAATTTGGTAAGCACATGCGCGTACGCGTTCAACTGCTGAATAGTTTGGGGCGCCGCATTGGGATTCAGTCCCGCTGCACGCAACTTGGCAGCATCCTTCCGGAAAATCAGTTTGTTATAAAATAAGGCGATATCCGCGGGGGTACTAATCAGGGCATAGAGTCGCCCGTGGTAATGACAAGCCCGCCAGTAAACCTTTTGATAAGTTTTTCGCGTAATGCCATGTTCCCGCGCCAATTGTCCCAGCGGGGTCAACGCTCCCAGCGAAGCAAACTGCGCAATATCATTGTCCCATAATCCCGCGACGTCCGGCGGAACTCCCGCCGCCGTGGCGATCAGTGTCTTTTTATTAATATCCGCCATGGATACAAATTCCACGTAAATGCGATCTTTGCGACCCACACCGGCGTTAAAGTCATCAACAATGGTCTGCATCTGCTGTTCTTCCGGACCGGTCCATTTATCCCAGTAGGTTACCAGGACGCGACCGGCAGGCACGTGGGCCTGCTGCCGCGGGCCGAAGAACAAAATAGCCATGGCCGGAATCAGCAATATAACGAAGCCGAGATTTTTCAGCATCCGCTTCACGACAAACCTCAACACCTGGCACGCAAGCTATTTTATATACAGGATGTCATGTGTTATCCAGTTTGGGGATTATTTGGTCTTTACGCGCCGCCCCTGTGGAAAACGTTTGACCAGCTTGGTTTCCACCACGTCGATGACGTCAGGAGCGTCGGTTGTTTGCTGATCTGCCGTCCGCGCCACTTGCTTCGACATGGTCCTGCCATCCGTCATGTCCCCGCCGGATCCTTTTTTTTGATTGTTATTCTTGGATCGCTGCGCAGCGTCTACCTTCCCACCGGCCTTACCTGGGATATCAGCTGGCGGCCATTGGCCCGCAGCCTGAAGTTTCAGGAATTCATCCAAGCGTTCCACTGGCAGGGTCATTCGGCATTTGGGATAGCCAGAACAACTTAAAAACTCGCCCCGCTTGCCCGCCCGCACCACCAATTCTTTTTTATGACATTTGGGACACTTAAGCCCAGTGGCTTTGGGCGGTGGTTTCGGCGGCAGCGGCAATCCAGTTTTGCGATCCACCTGCTGCAGAGTTTTACATTCAGGATAACCCGAACAGCCTAGAAACGGCCCAAAACGCCCGCTGCGTTTGATCATGGGCTTACCACAACTGGGACATTTGTACTCAGTTACTTCCAACAGCACAGGTTTGCCTTGACGATCCACATTCATCGCCCCGTCACATTCCGGATAGCGCGAGCAGGAAAGAAACATTTTCCCCCGTTTGGAAAGACGATACGTCATCATGGCTCCGCACTTTGGGCATGTGTATTCCGAAGGGGTGGCTTCCGCGCGGGCGTGCGTCATGCGAGTTTCCGCGGTGGCCAGATCACGGGCCAGCGGCTCATAAAATTCACGCACAACTTCCACCCAGTTTTTATGCGCTTCCTCCACCGCATCGAGTTCCGCTTCAATGCGGCGGGTAAATCCCAATTCCATTAAATCCGGAAAACCCTCTATGAGTTTCTCGGTGACTTTAATGCCCAGATCAGAGGCGAAAAAACGCCGGTCGCGTAGCAGTACATAATTCCGATCTTGAATGGTCTGAATAATGGTCGCATACGTGCTGGGCCGGCCAATACCTTCGATTTCCAAGGCCTTGACCAAACTGGCTTCGGTATACCGCGGCGGCGGACTGGTAAAATGCTGCGTGGGCGTAAGGTCCAGCGGAGCCACACGCTGCCGTTCAGCCAATGCCGGTAAAACCTGATCATCATTACGCGACCAAACCCCCGCCACGCGCGTATAACCATCAAATTTCAGCGACCGCCCGGTAGCCTTAAACAACGGCAGAAGCGCCGCATCAACGGCGGCATTTCCGGCGGGCCGACATTCGATCATCGCTTCGGTTACCAGCCATTGCGCGGGCATCATCTGACAGGCGATAAACCGCTTCCAGATCAGGTCATACAAACGGAATTGCTCTTCACTTAAGGCCCCACGCAAATCCGCAGGAGTCAGTGACGCATCGGTGGGGCGAATGGCCTCATGGGCTTCCTGCGCCCCTGCACGCGATGCAAACACATTCGGCTTTTCCGGTACATACGCCGGGCCAAAATTGTTTGCAATAAAGCCCCGCGCCATTTTCAACGCCTCAACGCTGAGGTTTTGCGAATCCGTGCGCATGTACGTAATCAACCCCACCGCGCCCTGCCCCGGCAATTCCACTCCCTCATACAACTGCTGCGCCACACGCATGGTACGCTGCGCGCCAAAGCCAAGCTGATTGCTGGCCGCCTGCTGGAGCGTACTGGTGCTGAATGGCCCCGGCGGACGGGAAACAGATGGTTTGGTATTCAGCGATCGCACTCGGAATTCCGGCACGTCGACACCGGGTGCTGGAACCATACCGGAAACGATGGCCAGCTTCTGCGCCGGGCCTTTGTTGGGAATACCGCGTGGACCGTTGCTTCCATCATTTTCAACGGTTTTAACCGTCACTTGCCGCAAGCCCACCGCGACGGCCGCCCGTTGCGCATCGACCACATTCTTAGGGTCGAATTTTTTACCGTCAAACTCCACCAGCAAAGCCTTAAACGCCTGGTTATCCGCCAGCCATTGCCTTTTTTCCGCGCCTGAAGGTCCGCTGGCCGCGGCGGAATCCGTCCCGTCATCCGCTTCTTCCTCCTCCGGCACGGATAGGAACTCCCGCCATTGCACCGCCAGATCACCAGCCGTCTTCAGATTGGTCGTGAACACCGCCTGAAGTTTCCAGTATTCATCGGGAATAAACGTGTTAATTTCATGTTCCCGGTCCACGATGAGTTTTACCGCCACGCTTTGTACCCGCCCGGCGGATAAACCGCGGGCCACTTTTTTCCACAACAGCGGCGAAACCTTATACCCCACCAACCGATCCAAAATACGCCGCGCCTGCTGCGCATTGACTTTGTCCGAATCAATCAATCGAGGATTCTCAAAGGCTTTAAGAATGGCGGTTTTTGTAATTTCGTTGAACACCACTCGCTTGACCATGCGTTCATCGAGATTCATAGCTTGGCTTAAATGCCAGGCGATGGCCTCTCCCTCACGGTCCAAGTCGGTGGCCAGATAAACCTCATTGGAGCCACGCGTTGCCGCTTTTAATTCACTGACAAGCTTCTTGCGGCTGGCAAGTACTTCGTAGGTCGGGGCAAAGTCTTTCTCAATATCCACGCCCATGCCTTTTTGTGGCAAATCCCGTACATGTCCCATGGAGGCCTTAACTATATAGCCTGCCCCAAGATACTTATTGATGGTTTTGGCCTTAGCTGGAGACTCCACAATCACCAGAACCGCGCCATTGGGTTTTATTGTTTTCGCCACTGCTTTTTTCCAATCCTTAAAAATTACTCTGCCACCGGGCCATATTTTGTTGCGTTAGCAGCAACAGTACTGATTACATTTCAGACCACATTCTACGTCGCACCGCATTCCTATGGTGCAATTTAGGATCTCCCAGGCTATTGCGTACATTATTTATCATCAACTGTCCAGAGAACAACAATAATTTCCCAATTATAAATTTTCAACAATTTCAGTCGTCGGCGTAACCTGGCGCCGGAATTTCGCCGATATTCGTCGCCGTATACCATCTATCGGGCGCACTTTCTGTCGACAAGGTTTATTGTATAACGTAGTGGATATGCCATCTTCACCCAATTTCTACCTGAACCCAACATAACATTACTTAGACTGTTCGTACAATTCAGGAAAGTTTTCGGCCAGATGTCAGGATATGATTTTATCGGAAGTGCAATCACAATGGGAGAAAAGACATGGAATTGGCATGTATTTTGCTACTTGTTTTACCGATGTGACCGTTATTAATCTGTTCAAATTAAGCCGGCAAGATGGCGACTACCCGGTCAGACTCTTAGCGCGGTGGCGACATATTTACGTTCGGACGCCGGATGGCCCAGATCAGAAAAATCAGGCCCAGAAACAACATGGGCCAACTATAAATATCGCCGAGACTGATCCAGTGGCCAAAAATTAGTTTCGGCTGATCGCCAGCGCGGAATTGTTCTCCAGTCATCCGCATGATCGGATAGAGTACCGCGAAGGATGCGGCCGCGATTCCTTCTTTTTTCCAGCGCAAACCAATCCAGTAGCATAGCAGAAAAAGCAACAACCCCTCCAGGGATGCTTCAATGAGTTGCGAGGGAATCCGTGGATTGAGGAAATCACGCAGACGCGATATGACGAATGCATTGCCTTGCCGAGCTAAATTAATGAGTTCCATATTGGGATTGCGGCGGATGGCGCCAGCCAGTTTGGGATAGCGCACCATTACCTGCTCCGCCAAATGACGGGCGTGGACATCAAGTTGGATCTTACGTAAAAAATCCGGAATGTGGCGTAATTGCTCATTTAGGAATGGAGATACACCGCTATGGGCCAGTTTGATGATTTCTTCTTTCGGATGCAAACCCAATGCCGTCGCCAGGCTCGGATGATGCCATTGCAGATGGCGACTTAAATAACGTACCATTCCCGCCACCGGATTTTGATCCATAAAATGCGCCAAATTGCGGTGTTTCGGCGCAATGGCGCCCGCTAAATGCCGGATACGCGCATCGAGGGGTTGGGACTGATAAATTAATTCCGTTGGAAACTGCACCGCCCATCGGGCATGGGAGATGTGACCATAAACTTCACCGTTAATGAAGTTGGCGATTCGGCCAAAAAATATGCCGATGGGGGCCACCATCGCTCCGCAATCCACCAGGTTCAAAAAACGGTATCCCCGGCGGCGGGCGAAAAACCACGTTGCGACAAAAACTCCCACAATGCCGCCATGTGCCGCCATGCCGCCATCTTGAATTTTCAGTAACCCCCAATATGGAAAAGGCGGAGAAAAATTAGTAAACATACTAGGGCGGTAAAGAATCGCCTCCCCCAACCGCCCGCCGATTAACACTCCAAAAATAGCGACAAAGAGCACAAAGTCTGGCAACTGCGCCATCGGCAGCAACATGCGGCCAGTGCGGATAAATCTTTTCATCAACAGATAGGCAATAATAAAACCCAACAGATAGGCGGTTCCATACCAGCGAATGCCAAAGCCGGAGTTTCCCCATTGCCAGATAAATGGATTAAGCGTTTGAATGTAATAGGCTAATATCACTGCAATGCGTCTCCGTTAAAGTTAATCCAACTGCCCATTTATTCCGCTATAGGCTGGGCGGCAAGTTTCCGCCATTTTAATGGTGTACTTTACCGGAAGTTGAATATTTCTTACACTGGCACACCTGCCCGGTGCTTGGAAGGTACCGTATAGGTTCCACATAATGGAAAGGTATTCCGGATGTTTTTTACCAAGTCCCAACGTTTACAGGCTTTGCCGCCATATTTGTTTATTGAAATTGACCGTAAAAAGCGAAAACTTCTGGCGGCGGGCAAGGATGTCATTAATCTGGGCGTCGGTGATCCTGATTTGCCGACGCATAAATTTATTATTGATGAAATGGCCAAGGCTATTTACGATCCTAGAAATCATCGTTATCCATTTGATGAGGGAGTACCCGCATTTCGCAAAGCTGCGGCGGCCTTCATGCAACGCCGATTCGGTGTGGCGGCGGATGTCGAGCAAAATATCATCACAACCATCGGCTCCAAGGATGGTATCGCCCATCTACCATTGGCGGTGATCAACCCCGGAGATGTGGTGCTGGTACCGCAGCCGGGGTATCCGGTGTATGCCGGCGGGGCGATTTTTTCCGGCGGCCGGGTTTTTTACCTGCCCTTGCTGGAAAAGAACGATTTTCTCCCTGATTTGGCGGCTATTCCCGAAGATGTACGACAGCAGACACGGTTGCTGTGGTTGAATTATCCCAACAATCCCACAGCGGCGACCGCACCGTTGAGTTTTTATGAAAAAGCGGTGGCCATGGCGAAGCAATATCATTGGATCATCGCCAACGATTTGGCATACGGGGAGGTCTATTTTGAGCACCCCCCGTGCAGCATTTTGCAGATCCCCGGAGCCATGGATGTCGCCATTGAATTTCATTCTTTGTCCAAGAGCTTCAATATGACTGGTTGGCGTATCGGCTGGGCCGTGGGCAATCCGGCGGTGGTGGCGGCGTTAGGACAAGTGAAAGGGAATGTAGATTCCGGGCAATTTAATGCCATTCAAGTGGCGGGTACAATGGCGTTGGAGCATTATGATCACCCGGAGGTTAAAAGGCAGATGGACATTTATCGCCGCCGCCGCGATACACTCCATGGCGGTTTGGCGGCGATCGGCTGGAATTTCCGTAGGCCCACGGCAGGATTCTTCTGCTGGGTCAATACGCCACCCGGCATTGGTTCCATGGATTTATGTAATCGCCTGCTGGATGAGGCGAATGTGGTAACGGTCCCGGGCGCGGGTTTCGGGCCGCCGGCGGAAGGCTATTTGCGTATGGCGCTGACTGTGGATGAGACGCGTCTACGCGAGGCGGTAAGCCGGATTGCCAACTTGCGGATATAAATGGTGTCGCCGGTTTATGGCGGTCACGGGAAGAAGCGGTTCACGACGTGAATAAGACGACCACACAATTATCCCGGAACCAGATCGCGATCAGTATCATTCTCGTCGTGGGGCTGATCATCACGATTGTAGCGGCATTTCAGGCGCGCGCACGGGTGCTGCACCGGGAGAAAACCCTCTCCACACATTACGTCAATGACTTTGACCGCTGGATGGTGGTGGTGCCGCCGTTCATCCAACACCATGTGCCGTATACCAGTGATACGTTTCCCACACCACCGTTTACGCTTGCGATTTTTGGCCCCTTGACTTGGTTTTCCCCGCCGAATGCGGAATGGATCTGGGCATTGTGCAAATATGTTTTTTGTATCGGCATATTTTGGGCCGTGTATCGTATGACCCAACAGGCGGGAGTTAAACTGTCGCTAACGGCTATACTGTTGATTTTGGCGGTCTGGTTATGGCCTGTATTGGGCGATATTCAAGAGGGGCAGACGAATCTGCTCATGCTGTTGCCGCTGGCGCTGGGGCTGTGCGCGGCGCAATTGGATGCACCGGGCTGGAAATGGACTGGCGGAATTCTTGTTGGCATCGCGGTGTGCATTAAAGTTACGCCACTGGTCTTTCTGATTTATTTTTTATGGAAGCGGCAATGGTCCGTGACAGGGGGAATTATCGGCGGGTTGATACTAGGGTTACTGTTGCTTCCCGCAGCTATCTTCGGTTGGCATCAAAATCTGCTCTGGCTGCGCGAATGGACACGCATTATGATTGTACCTTATCTTCAGGGAGGACATCTAACCTATTTTGTCGGGCAGTCTATTCCCGTATTTATCTCCAGGCTGATTCGCCATATTCCGGCTTTTCCCATGCACCCGAATCAACTCCATCCACCCCATTATGTCAATGTGATCAACCTGCCCGCCCCGGTTTCCGATATGATCATCCGCATAGTGCTCCTGGCCATCGGTGTGGTGGGCTTATGGTGGTCGCGCCAGCGACTTCCAACACTGCGGCATCGGCGATATGTGCTGGAAATTGGCGGCGTGGCGGCGTTTATGCTCTGGGCCTCGCCTCGCACCTGGGTACCGCATTTTGTTACCCTGATTTTCACCTTGGCGGCAACGGGTATGATTCTGTCCGATCCGCTGCTGCCCTATATCACGCGGCGACGCGCGTTGATCGCGTTATCGGTGGCTGCTTTTCTTATGTTTTTGACCACCGATGTTGGAAAGCTCTTCGGCCCCGATGGACACCGTTGGTTATTAACTATTAGCGTATCACTTTGGGCGTCGGTATTACTGATGCTGGTAATTTTTACCGCCCGGCCGCAGGAGAAAGAAATTCATCCCGCGACACCGGATGGGGTTTCCCGAACCATCTGAACGGAAATACTACTGCATGGCATCCATCTGTTATATCGCACTGGGCAGTAATCTCGGTAACCGCGCGGAGAATCTGCGACAGGCGTTGGCGGCTATTGCGCGGCTGCCCGCCACGCAGGTGGAAATGGTTTCGGATTTCATCAACACCGCACCGGTGGGCGGGCCGTCCGGGCAGGGCGATTATCTTAATGCCGTAGCGCGCTTGGCCACTGATTTACTTCCGGAAACACTGCTTCTGGCTTTATTCACTATTGAACGTGATACCGGACGTGATCGGAACCGCGAAATACGCCATGGACCCCGTATTATTGATCTTGATATTCTCCTGTATGATAATCTATTTTTGGATAATCCGGAATTGGAAATTCCACATCCGCGTATGCACGAACGGATTTTCGTGTTGCGGCCTCTGGCCCAGATCGCTCCAGAGCTGATTCATCCGCGGCTGGGGAAATCCATCCTGACTTTATTGCGTGCCTGTCCCGTAGAGCCGGGTGTTCCCATCCAACAAGCATGAGATAACAAATGAAAATATGTAAGACTATTGCTGATTTGCGGAGTTACCGACGATCTGCCGAATGCGGAAAACTTATTTTTATTCCCACCATGGGAGCTTTGCATGAGGGCCATGGCAGTTTGATACAAATGGCCCGGAAAATAGCGGGAACACATGGAATTGTCGTAACTTCAATTTTCGTTAATCCCACCCAATTTGGCCCCCATGAAGACTTTCATAAATATCCCCGGCCATTCAAATTGGACCTGGCCCATCTGACACGGTGGAACGCGGATGTTGTTTTCGCACCGTCACCCGAAGAAATGTATCCAGCCGGCTCCACAATTACCATCGATCCGGGGCCGCTGGGCGAAGTACTCGAAGGCGCTGTCCGGCCCGGACATTTCCGGGGTGTGGCCACCGTGGTGGCGAAATTACTGAATCTAGTTCAGCCGGAGGTCATGATTTTGGGTCAGAAGGATTTTCAACAGCAACTGATCTTGCGGCGGATGGTGGCTGATTTGAATATGCCGGTGGAAATTATCACCGCCCCAACCATACGCGAACCGGATGGTCTAGCCATGAGCAGCCGTAACCGGTATTTATCAGTTCCACAACGTGCCTGTGCCAGCGCCATTTACCAGGCGTTGAGCGCCGCCAGTGACCAATACCACCGTGGCCAACGTGATGCGGCAACGCTGCAATCCGCAATGTATACGCTTATCAGCCAAGCCGGTATGGAGGTCCAATATGCCCTGGCCTGCCATGCGGAAACGCTGACTCCATTCAGTGGTCTTATCAGTCGCCCTGCCGTATTATTAGTGGCGGTCAAACTGGGTACCACCCGCTTGATTGATAATATGCTTCTGACTTAAGGTCGGAACATGATTGCCCCCGCAAGTCCCAGGTTGATCTGACGAAAACCCAACGCCACCATCCTCCGATTCTTGTTACGTGCTCCCCGATGTCATCGGCCACGCTGCATTGAATCAGATCTGGCATTCCGTTAATATACCATTGTGGTGTTCGGGCGTTTAGCTCAGTTGGTTAGAGCGTACGGATCACACCCGTAAGGTCGAAGGTTCGAGTCCTTCAACGCCCAGTGTTACTTGGCCTCTATCGGCGCATTAGCGATCAACTTGATTCCACTGGCACCACTATGAATATCAAAGATTCGTCCCCGCAACCCGATATTTTTCAGGGAACCTTCAAACCCGCGTACCGCCTGTGGCACAAAGAGGTCCAATGTCCCATCAAAGCGACATTGCAAACCAAAAAAATTCCGGATGATAATTTCCGCGAACGCCCCGGCGCAGGAAGCATTGTACACCTGTTCACCGCGTAACGCCTTACGCACCGGGGAGTCCGATCCGGTGGTAAGAAGTTCATGAGATTGGCCATAAGGCCCTTCCTGTGTGACCTCGGCACAACGCCGCAGAAACGCGGTCGCGTGCGACCAATCCCCCAAGCGGCACAAAGCTTCCATGGTAAATGGTGGCCAGGCATCGTAAGCGCCCATGGGGCCATGATCGGGGCGATTGGATTCCGGCGCGGCGGGGTCTTCCAGTGACAAGGCCCGCATCCAGTGATCGGTGAGCAGTTGCTTTTTAACAAAATCCGTCATTTCACGCTTCATGGAAGCTGATAAATCGTCGGCCATGCAATACGCCACCGTGAAAAAATCAATGCAGTGACGCACCGGCACCCGCGCACCATCCGGCTGCACGGTATTCCAATAACCAGATCCCGGCACATACAGCTTCAGCACTTCGCCGGCCAGACGATCCGCCTCTTGCCGCAGCCGGAGAGCACGGGATTGTTTCCCTTGCGCGGCCCTTAACTCCGCAGTTTGTCGCATCATCCAGACGTTGGCGGCATTAAGCGATACGACCACATGCGTGTACGTCGGCACGCATTCCAGAAGATTCCATGAGGCCCCGTAATCCGCCAGCGGACTATAAGATTTAACCAGCCGTTTCCACCATAGCGCCATTTGTTCCAACTGATCCATGACCGATCGTCCGGCAACATTCTCCTCCAGAAATGCCTTATCACCGGTGATTCGGATGTAGGTTACAAATTGGTTGAAGACGACAAAATCGTTAAAGCTATACCATGGACCGACGCCATGGCCCGAAAGCATATCCTGGGCATAACAGGAATGAATGTTAAGATTTAACCAGCGGCGGAGCATATTTTTCATATCCACCGGGTCCAGTAACGCATGGATGGTAGCCCAGGTAAACGTGTCCCAGAAGTACATCAACGAAGCGCCATACTGGGGGCTGGCAGTGATATAAGCGTGCGGCGCAACGGGAAAATTGCGCCGAAACATTGCCAACAGGGACACCACGGAAACGTAATACACACGGCGAATGTCCGCATCGGCGGTTTCCAGCGTCGGTAAATGACCGGAAAATAATTTATTACCGGGCTGGAACGCCGCGTGAAATGTGTTATCCCAATCCTGCCGCGCTTCCTCAAACATGGGGATAAACGCTTTGGCACTGTGCATGGCATCGGCAGTCACCTGCGGTGCCTGATCTCCCACCGCCATGACCACCTCAATAGTGACACTATGTCCCGGTTCAATTTGCAAATTCCAGAAAGCTGTTCCCCCGGCATCTTTAGCGGTCAGTTGATCCGGAGTGCCGGATCCGAAAGCGAACGCCACGCATGTTGACGTGCGGCTGTCGCTGATAACCAAGACACGACCGACATCCGCAAGGGCCGCCTTAAATTCGTGTGGATTTTCAGGTCGCGGGATGTCCCAGGTCCAGCCATCGGGTACCCGCCGTATCATGCCTAATAGCGAGGCCTCAACTTTGGCGTGTTGCGGTCGCGGGCCGTCATTTTTGATCACCAACTGCCACAGCACCGTGCGCTGCCGTAATCGCGTGGTGGATTCGAGTTGCAAGTTGCCGTTGCCGATGGAAGCCCGGCGCAGCACCTGATAGGGAAACCAGCGAAACGCGGCTGTAGCTACCAGCACCCCATTGATACGTAAGGCCCCGTTACTGCCCCACTGTGGCGAAGAATCAAAAATTCGCACGCCGCCCGCCGGATTTGGGCCGGTGCGGCTTCCGCCGCCTTGGCAGTAGGGAGGAAACTCAAGGGCCTGAACGGAAAACAAATCCGTGCCGACCTGGCATCCACCCAACGTATTGTTGACCGTCGGCAGCGTGTGTAAATCGCCAAAACTCATCCATTGACCGGCCAATTCATCCGCCGATGGAATTACCGCCTTGCCTGCGGCCCGCGGTGATGGCGCCACCGCCGCCGAGATGTTGGCGGCCAGCGAATCCAAATGGCCGGCCGCCAGAGAAGCAGCTCCGAGGGTGGCGATAAATTCACGTCGTTGCATGGACACTTTTCCTTTCGATTATCATCATCTTAAACAATAATTCGTGATGCGGCCTACCTTCTAAGGCCCCGATAGTATAGCGTACCAGCGGTTTGATTAGATGGACCGGCTCCTACGTTGTCTTTCGGCGCGCCCGCGCCGCGAATCTATCACTACGCCGTCGGGCCGCAATCCCGCCGCGCGGGCTTCCACAAGAACTTTTCCCGGCTGTGTGGTGGCCCGCACCAGCACCATACACAGACCATTAAACGCGCTGCGGTAATCAGCCTGATTGGGTTCATGGCAACTGGGGTCCCCGTTACCAACGCCCGCATTTACACCCGCCCCCGTGACGCTGAATAAAACTTTGTTGTTGGCGGTGGGGACCATGCGCCCGGCGGCATCAATCACCGCCACCGCAACAGGCACAATATCTTCGCCATCCGCCTGCAACACGGTACGGTCGGGGATCAATCGCAGCGCTGCCGGCGCTGCCGTGGTTTGGATAACATGTGATGCCACGACCACCCCATTTCTATAGCCGATGCCCACGATGGCTCCGGGGTGGTACGGCACATCCCATTGCAAATGAGAAAGACGCGGCATGTTTTTTCGTCCGGCGCTTATGCCATTAACCAGCAATTCTATTTCATCGCAATTACTGTAACACCAGACCGTAATGGTCTTCCCTTCCCGCCCCGGCCAATTCCAATGCGGGAAAATATGCACCAGCGGTTGCTTGCTCCACCAGGCCTTGTAATACATGGCGTTGTCCTTGGGGAATCCGCACATATCCAAAATACCGAAACTGGCATTGATGTCCGGCGCATTGCACCCGCCGCGATAATCAAAGCCGGTCCAGACAAAGCCTCCGGCCATGAACCTATGAACCGCAACAGGCCGCCAAGCGCCTTCCGGATCGCCGACATAGGCGCTGACATAGCCCTTGGACGGGTCGTTCTGGTAAATGCCGCGAACGCTGGCATTATTCCCCATTTCACTGGCGAACATTGGATGGCCCGGAAAAGCCGCATGCCAGCGGGCATAGTCCCGCGAACCGTAGTTGCAACCTTGTAAATTTTCGACGATGCTAAAACCATGAAGATGGGTAAATTCCGCATTCCAGCCACTGGCTGGCCCGCCGCCCCAGTCGCTGTTCATCGCGCACGTAACAGGGCGGGTGGCATCTAATTCCTTTACAGACCGCATGAGGTATTGGAATACGTTCTCGCCCCATTGGCTGTTTTGTACCATCCATTCTTCGTTGCATAACGACCACATAATGACACTGGGATGGTTACGATCCTGCAAAACCATTTCATCGATATGCCAGGTATTTTTATAACAATCGCCCACACTGGTTTTTGCGGCAAAGCTGTCACTTAATCGTCGATTTTCATCCATAACCAGTACGCCGAGTTGATCGCAGGCGTCGTAAAAGGCGGGAGCCATGAGATTATGTGAACACCTTATGGCGTTGCAGCCAATTTCCTTAAGCTTGCGAACACGCCAATACCAGAGGCTGTCCGGAGCGGCAATGCCCACGCCGACAAAATCCTGATGATTGCAGGTGCCTTGGAGTTCCACCCGCTGCTCATTGAGAAAAAAGCCATTGTCAGGATCAAATCGGATTGTGCGAATACCAAATGATTGCGTATGCGTGTCCACAAGCATACCGTCCCGATAAATTCCAGTAACAAGCTGATACAGGTTCCGCGCCTCCAGCGACCATAGCAGAGCCTGTTGGATAATTGCCGTCTGTTGGCACAGCGTTGCTTTGCCTGCGGGAACCGTCAGTAAATTCGATTGCGTTGCGACGCTCCTGCCTGCGGGATCGAGGATATTGGAAACAACATTACAAGTCTGATCATTATTGGATTGATTGATCACATTCGTTTGGATGCTGAATTCCGCCCAGGGATTATTACGCACATTGTGCACCGTGCTGGTAACATACACGCCCCATGGCGCCACATGCAGATGATCCGCCACATTGAGCCAGACATGGCGGTAAATACCTCCCCCCTCATACCATCCATGCTGTGGACATCGCGGGTCCACATGCACGGCCAGTACATTTTCACCGCCATAGTTGGCATAAGGCGTAATATCAAACCGGAATGGCGTATAACCGCCCTCATGTCCGCCCAGGTAATGACCATTCAAGTAAACTTCGGCAAATTTATAAACACCGTCAAAGGTGATCCAGATCGATCGGCCCTGATCGGATTTAGCCAAGGGAAAGTGTTTGCGGTACCAAGCCGGGCGCAAGGGCAGTGCGCCATTGGGCAACTGTAAATTGTATTGGCCCTCAATAACATAATCATGCGGCAAATGCACCTGCCGCCACTGGCGGTCATTCAGATCAGGGCGGCTAAAGCATGGTGCGCCCACCGGTAAATAACCGAAGGTCACCGGCCCGGTAATGCCGCCGACTCCCAGCGTGTTGTGTACCAGCACCACAACAACGTTGGCTTTGCCTGCGCGCCAGGCGGAGTCCAGCGGTACGTCGAAGGTGTAATTCCATCCCTGATGATAACGAAGTTTTTCCCCGTTAAGGTAGACAATTCCATTGGCGTCAATGTGGGAAAAACGTAGAACGCGGTTAGGATTTTCGCAGGGTGGCAGGATGGCGCGAAACCAGGCATAACCCAACTGTTGTATCTGGGCGATACCCGTCGTGGTGGTCTTCCAGTCGCAATGGGAAACGTCCAGATCAGGGTTGACCATGGTAGCAGCCTGGTCCGGTAATCCCGGTTTCCAGAGCCATTCCAGAATCGCCACCGGGTGTTCAATCGGCACCGAAGCGGAGTCATCGACAAGATGGAATTTCCAGTTGGCATCAAAAAGCTCGCGGCGGCGCGAACAGCGCGGAAACCGTGTCTCCGTGCGCGGTTCCTGGGAACAGGCCGCCAAACCGCTCAAGGCCATGGAACTCATGGCAACGCGTAGAAGATCCCGGCGTTTCAAATTAAAACTCCGCTGAAGTGTCCGTGTGCACAGGCCATTTCAGGCCGAGCAAAGGCGGTACTGGCTTCACCATTGGCCGGTGGCCACATCGCGCGCCGGCACCATACAGACATCATACGGCGGCGTGAGCGTCTTGATGAGTACCGTATCGGTAATGGGTTGGGTTACCGCAACCTGATTGGTGTTCGTTGAGCTTGGCGCTCCGCTGGTGTCGTAGGTGAAGATATTATCACCGTTTTGGCCGCAGTACGGATTAAGTTCCCAGGCCACATGGCCATCACCAAAGCCGACATTTTGGCCATCGCCGTTATGGTTGCCAGAATTATAGATGTAATTGCCGTAGGTGTTACCTGCCAGCAAGGTAGTCGGCAGACGTTCCAGTGTTCCGGTGGCGTTGGCATCCTGCATGGGGGCCATATCACTAACGATGGGAACATCACTGCCGACATTGCCTGTCCACCAGCCCCCCTCTCCGGAATTTGGCCAGATGCTGTTATTGGGCCATGGATCGGCGATGGAGTAACTTTCGCCACGCCCATCCACCATCCAATTCGTACCATTAGGGCCGCTGGGGCCACCAAAATCGCCGTTGGCGGCCAAAGTTCCACCTGTAACTGAGTAATATTCCGCAGAAGGAATGTTAGCAATTGGATCGGATGGACAAATGAAGCCGGCAGGAGTCATTTGTCCATTAAGTACCAATAGCCATAAACAAGCCAGAGGGCAATCAGCGGAAGCTGGCGAACTGGTTGGGGTAAACCAGGCCTGCGCAGCTTCTTGCGCGGTTGGGTCGGATGGCAAGGAGTTTGGCCACCAGTTTGAGTTGGCGTACCCACCCCATCCGGAGCCGGGCACTGCTGGAAACTGATCTCTGTTGCTTTGGGCGTAGATAATCATTGACTGTATGATGCTGCCGATATTGGCGGAGCATACCGCCCGATTCGCCAGTTCCTTGGCCCGCGATAATGCGGGTAAAAGCAGCGCAATAAGCAGGGCAATAATAGACACCACCACCAAAAGTTCCACCAAGGTAAATCCGCGACGCTTCATATTGTTTCTCCTTTGCCGCAACAACTTCTGCGGACATAGCCAGGAAGGCTCAGGCACTGTTTGTCTTTACACCTCGACGTATACATCCGTTCAAGCACGACGGCGGCGCTTTACCAGAAAAAAGCTGATCGCTCCAATACTCGCCAAGCCAAGCGTGGCCGGTTCCGGAACCGGTGTAGCCGTCAAGCTGAAATCAGAAACCGTACCATTTGCCATCGGACTGCCGTTGTCGCCTATGGCGACTCCGACAATACTGGGATTGGACGCAAGCGTCACCACGGAGGAAACGGCATTGCCATTATTAAAAACCTGAAATGTCCACTGTGGTGTCGTTGTATTAAGCACAATCGAAACATTCTGCACCCCCGAAGTGGTGGCAAAGGCGGTGTATCCACCCGAGTGGCCGGGGCCTGGATTGTACAGTCCCTCGTTACCACTGGTATCACCGCGTGTTCCGGTAACCGATAGCCACGGACCGGCATCCAGATATCCGCCACCGGAGCCTGCGAAC